>JADIND010000100.1 GCA_017694215.1 Candidatus Scatousia excrementipullorum
GGCTTCATCTGCTCGCTATCCGGACTATCGTCCGTCCGTAAATCCGCCCTCGGGCGAGGGAATATTATGCGTCATTGCGGGCTCCGACCCGCAATCGCATTACCGCAGCATCCTGTCATCCTGAAAGCGTAAGAAAAATCAGCTGAGCCTTTCTGGCGAAACTTTATTTTTCAAGCTGTTCAGGATCTTACCAGCGGTATAAAAAAGAGATTCTGAACAGTCGCAATTTCCGTGAGCCGCCGCGATTAACGTTTCAGAATGACATGTGAAAAATCCCCCTTCGCTTCCCCCTTTAAAAAAGGGGGCTAGGACTCTGCCAATCTTATTAATCTTGTAAGATCCCTCACATTTCACTTAATTACACTTATTTATTGCGACATCAGGTGGTAATATTTCATGTAATCAGCTAAAATCATTGAGCTTGTCGCGTTGGCAACATTGGCTTTAATCTCCTGCTGACTGTCTGATTCGGAAGTTTCTTTTACTTTCTGGGTTTCTTGTTGACGCTGCTGTGCAATTTGCTCAATCTGAGCGTTCTGAATAAATTCTTCAACAGTACGCTGAATTTCTTGCATCTTAGCTTTGTCACCGGCATATGATCCTGTGGATTCAACACCTGCTTCGCTGAGATTTTTCATTATTTCAGCCCATTCGTTATAATTAGTAATGCTTGTGCCTTGTGCCTGAGCCGCAGCTTGAGCTTTTCTTAAATCATCTTCGTCTTCAATTCCGTTAATTCTTAAAGCCATAACTACTCTCCTTAATTTACGTCTTATATATAAAAAAAGGATAAAAAATCCGGCAAATTTCAATAAAATTAAAAATTGTAAAAAAACTTAATAATCAAAGTTTAAAGTTAAGTAATTCGGAAATATTCATTTCAAATGCCTCTGATATCTGCAGTAAATTTGTATACCTGATATCTGTAATTCCTCTTTCAATATCGCTGATTGTTCTTGTAGAGATATTGGCAAGTTCCGCCAGCTGTTCTTGTGAGATATCTCTCTTCATTCGCTCAAGTCTTATTTTATGCCCTAATTCAAGTAATCTGATATCTTTCATAAAAGTATTTTATGCTATTGACTAAATATAAAACATGAGTAATAATGATTTTATATGTGATATATCACATATAAAATACATAAATCACATACTGGAGGATTGATGAAAAAATCGGCTTTTACGTTAGCGGAAGTCTTGATAACACTGGGTATAATCGGAGTTGTTGCGGCAATGACCTTGCCGTCGCTTATTCAGGAACAGACAAATAAAGCTCTTGAGGTTGCTTTAAGAAAAAATTATTCTGCTATAGAACAAGCTGTTCAAAAATTTAGTTATGATTTGGGTGAACCGGTAAAAGGCGGTGATTTTGATACCTGGACTTTTTATGAGCCATTCAAGGAATATTTTAATATAGTAAGATTCTGTGGTAAAACAAACTGTACTGGTATGGGCGGCGAAGATGACGAAGGCAATTTCGATATGTACCAGATTGACATGTATAAAACATACACGTTAAAGCAGACAGTCAGCACAAACAGGCTTGATGACGGACAGTGGTTTGTTCCCGACGGAACTTTATATTTAATAGAGAACGGAGGTGGGTCGTTCACCTCAAAAAATTTATTTATATCAGTAGATGTTAACGGTTATCAAAAGCGTCCGAATGCATGGGGGCATGATTTATTTACGTTTCAGATAATGCCGAACGGGAAAGTTCTGCCGATGGGAGCAAAAGGAACAACTTACGAGGATCAGTCCCAATATTGTTCCCCGACATCTTCTGATAGTGAAAACGGAATCGGCTGCACTTACAGAGCCTTGTACGACAAGAGTTACTGGAAAAATTTGCCGTAGTATGGCATTTCCTTTTTTGTGAAAATAATTTGGCACTACATGCCGACTCACTTATTCCCTCGCCCCTTTTTTTAAAGGGGGAAGAGAAGGGGGATTTTTCACATGTCATTCTGAAACGTTAACCGCTGTGGTTCTCGGAAATTGTCACGGTTCAGAATCTCTTTCATGTATAGTTTGAGAGATTCTGAACAGCTTGAAAATAAAAGTTTCACCTGAAAAGGCTCAACTGATTATTCTATGCTTTCAGGATGACATGGTATTTGCGGTTGTGTGTTCAATAATTGTTTAATTAAAAATTAAATAATTAAAATTGTTACAAAAAATTTACAAAAAGTCGAAAAGTTGCTTTGTGTAAGTTTTTCCAACTTTCAAGTAAATATTGAAAGTGTACCGTTATTATTAAAACAATCAATAAAATTTTATTAAGAAATGCATGCAAAATCAAGCAAATCGCTTGCATTCAAATATTTTGCAAGTAATATAAAAATATACCCTTAAAGGGGTTATTATGCACATGTGAAAAATTTAGCCGTAAACCCTTTTGTATCAAAACTTTTGGGTGCGGAAAAATATAAAAGCCGAAAATGAGGAAAATATGTCCAAAGACGTCATTGAAATAGAAGGTACAATTATAGAATCCATGCCGAATGCCATGTTTCGCGTTAAGCTGGAAAACGACCATGAGATTCTTGCACATATATCAGGCAGAATAAGAAAAAATTTCATAAGAATCCTGCCGGGTGACAGAGTAAAAGTTGAAATGACACCTTATGACCTTTCAAGAGGCAGAATTACATTCAGACTTAAATAATTACACAAAATCTCACGAAAATTAATATAAAGGAAAAAGAAAAATGAAAGTAAGATCATCAGTAAAACCGGTTTGCGATAAATGCAAAGTAATCAAAAGAAAAGGCAGAGTTGCCGTAATTTGTGAAAACCCTAAGCACAAACAAAGACAGGGTTAGTTTTTCGGCAGGGTGACGGCGAGGCAAGCCGGTCACATCCTCAGCTGTGCTTAAGCAAAGTAAATCAGAAAAATTTGCAAAGTGAAAACATAGTGCAGGATAGCCGAATAAACTATATTGAATTAGAGCGTTGTGCCGCGATAATTCAGAACTAACAAAAGCAATGTGGAACTTACGCACAGAATCGGTAAGTGGAGAGGAAGTATTTATCCCTCTTACATAAAAAAATCTAACAACAAGAAAAGGAGAAAATTAAACAATGGCAAGACTATCAGGGGTAGATTTACCTCGTAACAAAAGAATGGAAATCGCATTGACTTATATCTACGGAATAGGTCCTACAAGAAGTAAAAAAATTCTCGCAGCTACAGGTATTTCACCGGATTTAAGAACCGATGATTTAACCGAAGATGACATTAAAAATTTGCGTAACGAACTCGCAAATTATCATATAGAAGGTGACTTGAGACGTGAAGTAACTATGCATATCAAACGTCTTCAGGAAATCGGCTCTTACAGAGGTTTAAGACATAAACGCAACCTTCCTTGCAGAGGTCAGAGAACTAAGACTAATGCAAGAACCCGCAGAGGTAAAAAAGGTTTGGCAATCACTAAAAAGAAAACAGCATAACGGATTTTATACAGGATAATTCCAAATAGTTGAAATAAACAGTTTATTTTTGTGAAAAATCCAAGATACATAATAAGAATAAAAACAAAACATAAAGGAAAGTAAAAAATGGCAAGACCAGTAAAAACTAAGAAAAAAGAAAAGAAAAATGTATTGCAGGGAGTTGTACACATTCAATCAACTTTCAACAATACAATAGTAACTTCTACTGACACTCAAGGTAATGCTATTGCATGGGCTACCGCAGGTGCCAGCGGATTCAAAGGTGCAAGAAAAGGCACTCCGTTCGCAGCTCAGTCAGCTGCTGAAGCTGTAGCTAAAAAGTCAATCGATCAGGGTATGAAAAAAGTTGAAGTTTATATCAAAGGCCCTGGTTCAGGCAGAGAAACAGCAATCAGAGCAATTCAGGCTGCAGGTTTGGAAATTACGTTAATTAAAGACGTAACTCCTATTCCTCACAACGGTTGCCGTCCGCCTAAGAAAAGACGTGTTTAATTAGAATCAGAGAACCTGATTTTAGTTAATGTTGAAGAGTTGATGGCTGAATAGTCAGAAAAATTAATAAATTTTAATCGGTTCATCCATTAAATCTTTAACACGTTAAACAAAGTACAACCGCGGGGGCTTGCTGAAAGCCAATAAAGCAAACCATAGATGCCCCGCACAATCAAAAGGAGAAATTTTAAAATGGCAAGATATACAGGTCCAAATAACAAATTGTTCAGAAACAAAAAAGTAAAAGATTTGTCTAACAGAAAATTAACTTCTTCTATGAGACAAAACGCTTCAGGACAGCACGGTGCAGTCAGAAAGAAACTTTCTGAATACGCAATTCACTTAGCAGAAAAACAAAAAATCAGATTTACTTATGTAGTAAGTGAAAAACAGTTTGCTAAATACTATAATGAAGCAGCAAGAAGAAAAGGCGTTACAGGTACAATTCTTTTACAATTATTGGAATCAAGACTTGATAACATCCTTTACAGAGCAGGTCTCGGTATCACACGTAAACAGTCAAGACAAATCGTTAACCACGGTCACGTTCTTGTAAACGGTAAAAAAGTTGATATTCCTTCATACCTCGTTAAAGCCGGTGACGTTATCACTATCAAATCAAAGAGTGCGGCTTTCTTAAAATCCGTTACCGAAATGATTGATATGGCTTGTGCTCCGGCATGGATGACTATCGATAAAGAAGAATTAAAAATCACTTTCGACAGAATTCCTGAAAGAGAAGAATTAGATCCTGAAATTAAAGAACAACTCGTAATTGAATATTACTCTAAATAATGCCGGTGAGCTGACGGCGTAGCCCGAAACCGTGTGCAGCCTGTATGCGGTTGGATAACGGAATACGTTAACAGTGACTGGCAAGAGGCGGATTTTATTAATCTGACTCAATCGGAGAAATCCAAAATAGTTATTTAACAACTAGGAGATTAAAAGAATGGAATTAAAAATTAAATGTGTTAATACGACAACAAGTTCAGATGGTTCACAGTACGGTAAATTTGTAGTTGAACCTTTAGCAAAAGGTTTCGGTACAACTATCGGTAATTCACTAAGACGTGTTCTTCTGTCAAGCCTTGAAGGAACTGCTGTAACATCGGCAAGAATTGAAGGTATCACACATGAATACACCGCAATTCCGGGTGTATTGGAAGACGTTATTGACGTTATGTTGAACCTTAAAGGCTTGGTTGTAAAAACTGATTCTAAAGAAGCACAGCATTTGAGAATTGATGTTGATAAAGCAGGTGCTGTTCTTGCAAGTGATATTCAATTACCTGCAGGAGTTAAAGTTGTTAACCCTGACTGGTTAATATGTACAGTTGCTGAAGGCGGCAGTTTCCATGCTGATATCATCGTTGAAACAGGTAAAGGTTATGTTGCTCACGACGTTCCTAGAGATTCTAAAAATGTTTCAATCGATGTATTGCCTATTGATGCAACATTTATGCCAATCAAAAGAGTCAGCTACAATGTAGAAAATACTCGTGTAGGCGATTCTATTGATTTTGATAAATTGACTCTGGAAATCTGGTCAAACGGTTCAATAGAAGTTTCTACAGCATTGAGCCAGGCTTCAAACTTACTTATTGACCACTTTATGCAGATTGCAGCAATTACCGGCCAACCGGTAGTTACGCCGTCAGCTGTTGTGGAAGAAAGCGTTGAAGATGATTCAAATGTTCCGAGCATGACTATCGAAGAATTGGAACTTTCCGTTAGAGCATATAACTGCCTGAAACGTGCAAGCATCAATTCTATGGCAGAATTACTTAAAAAATCAGAACATGACTTATTGAACATTAAAAACTTCGGTAAGAAATCTTCTGACGAAGTAATCGAAAGACTTCACCACTTCGGCCTGGACCTTGCTCCAAACCCTGAAGTTGAAGAAGAAATCGGCTAGTTTAGCCGATGTGAGCCGAGTTGGCTTTGCAAAGGCAAAGCCAGGCAGGGCGAACATAACGATACCGCCGTTGCGACAGAAACGTAAGTGAACGGAGCGAACAAATCTCTGATTTGACAGGCGGAAATAAAATAACAAAAAAACAAGAAAAATAAATATAATACTAAATCATAAGGAATGTAGAAATGAGACACCAAACTAAAAAACATACGCTAAGTAAAGCAAAAGACCAAAGAGACGCACTTTTGCGTTCATTAGCTACTGAACTTTTTGTACACGGTGAAATCAAAACAACAATGGCTCGTGCAAAAGCATTGAGACCATATGCTGAGGAAATTATCACCCTTGCAAAAAAAGGTGATCTTCATGCAATCCGTCAGGCAGCAAGACATATTTACAACAAAGAAACAGGTAAATATATTGACCTTGCAACAGGCGAAGTGTTTGAAGCTCCTGTAGCTGATAAAAAATTAGCTCGCCAGACAGTTTTGAGACAGTTGTTTGTCGTTATCGGCAAAAAATATTCTGACCGTAAAGGCGGATATACAAGAATATTCAGATTGCCTCCAAGACGCGGTGATGCTTCTGAAATGGCTTTAATCCAGCTGGTATAAGCCATGCGTTATGCCTTAAAAGTTCAGTATATCGGAAAAAATTATGCCGGCAGCCAGATTCAGTTCAGAAACGGCAAACAGATAGAAACTCCGACTATACAGGGTGAACTTGAAAAGGCAATCAGTACTTTGATAGCGGATAAAAATTCCGCAAATAATAAAAGACCGATTAAAACAGTCTTCTCCGGAAGAACCGACAGCGGTGTTAATTCATTGGGTCAGGTCGTTCATTTTGATACGGATAAATGTATTGTTGCTTCAAAGTTTATCTATTCGCTGAATGAAATTTTGCCTGATGATATATCAGTTACGGATTTGAAAGAAGTTGAACCGAACTTTCATGCTCAAAAATCGGCAAGGCGGCGTCATTACAGATTTGAATTTATTAATCGTAAATGCAAAAATGCTTTTGATGGTGACTTGATGAGAGTAAAGTATGATATTGATATTGAGAGGATGCAAAATTCTTTGAATTATCTTCTGGGTGAACATGATTTTTCAAGTTTTAAACGTTCCGGAACGCTAAACCCGAGCAAAGTCTGTTTTATCGAAAGTGCCGAATGCAGGAGAGTCGGCGACCATGTTGTTATTGATATTATAGGAAACAGATTTCTCTATAATATGGTCAGAACAATTGTGGGAACCTTACTTGAAATAGAAGGTCACAACCTGCCTTCAAGTCATATGAAAGAAGTGCTTGAAGCAAAAGACCGGACAAAAGCCGGTCAGACAGTCAGTCCTTACGGATTGACATTAATAGAAGTACAATATTAAAAACATAAACGGAGACGAATAATGAAAACATATTCAGCAAAACCTCTGGAAATAGAAAGAAAATGGTATTTGATTGATGCTGAGGGTGAAGTACTCGGCAGACTTGCAGTCAGAATTGCCAATATTTTGAGAGGTAAAAATAAACCTGAATACACTCCTAACGTTGATACGGGTGATTTTGTAATTGTTATCAACGCAGATAAGGTTCGTGTAACGGGAAATAAAGAAACTGATAAGATTTACTACCACCACACAGGTTATCCTGGCGGCTTGAAATCTGCTAGTTTCAAAGAATTGATGGAAAAAGACGGTACTCTTGCTATTGAAAAAGCAGTTAAGGGTATGTTACAACACAATACACTCGGTGCTCAGCAGTTAACAAAACTGAAAATTTATGCAGGCAGTGAACATCCGCATGCAGCACAAAAACCGATTGTATTGGAAAAGGAGGCTAAATAATGGCAGATAAAGAAATTATGGCAACTGGCCGCAGAAAAACCTCTATTGCAGTTGTAAAATTAGTAAAAGGCAAAGGCAGAATCTTTGTTAACGGTAAAACTTTGAAAAACTATATCGGAAACAGACCTGCTGTTGAAATGTTAGTTTATAGACCATTGGTTTTAACTGACAATCAGGAAAAATATGATGTAAGAGTAAAAGCATTGGGCGGCGGTATCGTTGCACAGTGCGGAGCTATCAGACATGGTATTTCAAGAGCCTTGGTTAAAGCTAACGAAGAATACAGAAACGTATTAAGACTTGAAGGCCTTTTGACCCGTGACCCTCGCGTTAAAGAACGTAAGAAATACGGTAGAAAAAGAGCAAGAAAACGTTTCCAATTCTCAAAACGTTAATCAAAAATCTTTATATATCAAAAGAGTACCTCAAAGGGTGCTCTTTTTTATTAATAATAATGCGAATGCGACTCAAACTCCGCAGTGAGGCAGTGTCGGGAAACCATCCGGCACCCCGTGCCCCCTCACCTATAAGGTCGGCATAACATTCCCTCGCCCCTTTTTGGGGAGAGGGTAAGGGTGAGGGGGCGGACATGATAAAAAGTGAGGCAGAGCTCTGGTCCCCTTTTATAAAGGGGGAAGAAAAGGGGGATTTTTTCATGTCATTCTGAAACGTTAACCGCTGCGGTTCACGGAAATTGTGACTGTTCAGAATCTCTTTTTATATACCGATGGCAAACTCCTGAACAGAGTCTGTAGGTTGTGGTAAATTTTAATTTACCACAACAAAAATGTTTCGGTAATCAGAGATTACCAAAACCCTGTCTCTTATACACATCTGACGCTGCCGACGATGGTTATATGTG
>JADIND010000101.1 GCA_017694215.1 Candidatus Scatousia excrementipullorum
TCTGTAAATGTTTTATAAATTGTTACATAATATGTTATAATAATTATAGAATAGCTTTTTAAAGGTAAAAAATGTACGAATTTCCATTTGAACTAGATGACTTTCAAAAAGAAGCTTGTAAATTTATTGACGAAGGAAAAAGTGTTGTTGTCTGTGCTCCTACCGGAGCCGGAAAGACTGTAATTGCACAGCATGCAATTCATAGAGCTTTGGAAGAAGGTACAAGAATTTTTTACACTACCCCTTTAAAGGCTTTGTCAAATCAAAAATATTATGATTTTTCAGAAAAATACGGCTCTGAAAAAGTAGGACTTTTGACAGGCGATACATCCATCAACCGTAACGGTCAAATTGTTGTTATGACTACCGAAGTTTTCAGAAATATGCTCTACGGAACAAATTTCGGTGCAGTAGCCGATAATATGAAAGATGTTAAATATGTTGTGCTTGATGAAGTTCATTATATGAATGATGAGCAGAGAGGAACAGTGTGGGAAGAAAGTATTATCTATTGTCCTACAAATGTTCAAATAATTGCACTGTCAGCAACAGTCGCAAATGCTGCTGAACTTACGGCTTGGATTAATACGGTACATTCCAGAACAGAACTTGTTGATACTGATTTTAGGCCTGTGCCATTGAGATTCTTTTACTTTGACAGTTCTCAACCCGATAAGTTACTCCCCCTGTTGACTCCGTCGGGGCAGCTTAATAAAAAAATTAAACCTGAAAAACGAGTATGGGGACATAAAAAAAATAAGCAAAAATCTTTTGTAAAAGATGTTGTCAGGAATCTTCAGGAACGAGATATGCTTCCTGCCATTTATTTTACTTTTTCCAGAAAAAAATGTGATGAACAAATGGAAAAATGTGCAGGGCTTGAACTTATTACAAAGGGAGAAAGAGCTGAAATACAGCATATTATAGATGATTATATCGCTGAAAACCCACACCTTTACAATAATAAACATATCCAATATCTTTTATGCGGAGTTGCATCACATCATGCAGGACTATTACCTGCATGGAAAAATTTGGTTGAGAAACTATTTCAAAAGGGGTTAATTAAAGTTGTATTTGCTACGGAGACTCTTGCTGCCGGAATAAATATGCCTGCACGCTCAACAGTAATAAGTTCTACAAGCAAACGAACCGACAGCGGTCACAGAATGCTTACGGCAAGCGAATTTTTGCAGATGTCAGGCCGTGCAGGCCGCCGCGGAATGGATGAAGTCGGTTATGTAACGATTGTCGGAACCCAGTTCCAATCACCGGAGGAAGTTGCCGAACTTGTTCTGAGTGATGCAAATCCGCTGGAAAGCAGATTTTCACCTAGCTATTCAATGGTTCTAAATCTTCTGCAGAGATTTTCTCTTGACGAAGCAAAAGAGCTTATTATGAAAAGTTTCGGGTATTTTTCATCCGGTTCAAGGCTCACTCCGCTATTGCAGGCAAAATCTTCTCTTGAAGCCGAAAAAAAAGAGCGGGAATTTGTCTGCCCGTTTAAACACACTGATGCTGAACTTCATGAATACGATAAACTCCGCCATATATATGTGCAAAACCGTCAGACTTATAAAAAAATCTGCAAACAGGAACGTTCAAAAAACAGACCGCTTTCTGAAGAAGCTGTCAAATTTGGAAAAGAAACAAAGGCAATGCTTGAAAAAATGCACGCCTGCCCTTGCGATTCCTGCAAACTTTACAAAAAACATACCAAGAATATAGAAGTTCTTATGCGTCTTGAATCACGGCTGAATAAGCTCAACAAAGAAATAGACCGCCAAAGAGATATTTTCTGGAATAAATTTCTCTCTCATCGTGCTGTATTAAAAGATTTCGGTTATATTGAAAACGACTATCCGACATCAAAAGGTATTACAACATCACAAATCCGTTCGGAAAATGAACTATTTATTGCCGAAATAATCTTTTCACATATTCTTGAAAATCTTACACCGTCGCAGCTTGCAGGTGTAATTTGTGCTATTACTACGGAAGATTTGAGAATTGATATTCCATACATTCCGTTCTCGGAACCTGTAAGGAAAACACTTAATCAGATAAGAAATATAAGAAGAAAAATTGAAAAGGTTCAAAATTATCATAACGTTGAAGCACCTTGTTATATTAATCCTTATTTTAGCTCACTAATCGAACTCTGGGTTGAGGGAGCAGAGTGGGAAACAATTTCTGAGCAGATTGATATCGGAGAAGGTGACATAGTTAGAGCATTCAAACGTACTGTTGATGTATTAAGACAATTTACGACAATAGAAAATGTTCCTGAAGCCCTTGTTTTCACTGCACGTGAGGCTATAGAAAAAATTCAGAGGGAACCTGTAGATATTGATTAATGAAAATCACTAAGAATAGTATTTTTTTGTTAATAAGTGTAAAGTTGCCATTATTTAGTTTTGTAAAACCCTTACAGACAAAGGGCTTGAGATATTTGTAAATTTATGTTACAATAGTAGTAGGAAATACCTGATTTAAGGTTTGGTTATTCAGGTTTCCGATGAGTGTTACTCCCCACCCCACTCTTAAAACAAAAAGGTATCCGGTTACTTTTCAAATTGAGGTGACGCTATGGATACACTCTTTGCTGCGAAAAATTGGTCGAATCAAAAATTAATCGAAATAGCTTTTTACATTTCGGTTGTGGCGGGATTAGTATTGTCTCAATGTTTATTTTTTAACAATCCGCTGTTTGCCGACGATATGCGTCTTGCAAAAGCGACACTCGCACCTGTAGGAATTAATCAAGAAAGCATTAAAAATAAAATTCTTAATGAAATATCTCCGGAAATCAGAGAAAATAATTTTAACGAATATATAAAGCGAAAATACCCGAATTCTCTTATTAAAACTGTGGCTAAGGGAATAAAACATATTAAGATGACAAGATATTATGACGGACGTCCTGTCAAAATTAATGTTGTTGAAGTTGACCTCAAGCTTGCTGACAATTTTGAAATTAAACCGGCTCTGTCATCAACATCAAATAATTTAAAAAGTAGAAAAACGATAACAACAATCGCTAAAAATAATGATTCAATAGTTGCAATTAACGGAACCTACTTCAAGCCGCAGACAGGTGTTCCGC
>JADIND010000102.1 GCA_017694215.1 Candidatus Scatousia excrementipullorum
GAAAAATTTGAAAAATTCGGTTACGGAATTGAATTTACCGGAGAAACAGAATTAATTTTCAGAAAAGTTCCGCAGTTGATATCAAAAGTCAATCCGAAAGAAATTCTTTCAGATATTCTTGAAAATATTAACGGCGATATTGATAATCTTGAAGAAAAAATTCTCATCACAACCTCCTGCAAAGCTTCAGTTAAAGCCGGACAAAAATTATCAATCTGGCAGATGCAGGAAATTATAAAAAAATGGCGAACCACAAAAATGCCATATACCTGTCCGCACGGACGCCCGATTTGTAAGTTTTTCCCGCATAAAGAAATTGCGGCATTTTTCCAGAGAAGTAAGTAATATAAAAAATTTATAATAATAAAAAACTCCCGTACTGTTACGGGAGTTTTTGTGTGAATTACAGTATAATTAAAATTTCCAGCTGTTAAGGTACTCTTCCTGTTCAGGAGTGAGTGTATCAATTTCAATACCCATAGCTTTCAATTTCAATTCCGCAATTTTTACATCAACTTCGTGCGGAAGTGTGTACATCTTATTTTCAAGTTTGCCTTTGTTTTTAACAAGGAATTCAATACCGAGAGCCTGATTTGCAAAACTCATATCCATAACGCTTGCAGGATGACCTTCTGCGTTTACAAGGTTAACGAGTCTGCCTTCAGCAAAAACGTAAACTGATTTGCCGTTAGAAAGTTTATATTCTGCAAAATTAGGTCTGATTTCATTGATTTCAACAGTATGTTCTTTCAAGCCTGCAACATTGATTTCCCAATCAAAGTGTCCGGAGTTTGCAAGGAATGCTCCGTCTTTCATATTCAAGATATGCTGAACATCAATAACGTGTTTGTCGCCTGTTACGGTTAGGAAGATATCGCCTTCTTTTGCCGCCTGTGCAATAGGCATAACTCTATAGCCTTCCATGGCAGCTTCAAGAGCTTTGAGCGGGTCAACTTCACAAACAATAACGTTTGCCCCGAGAGCTTTTGCTCTTAATGCACATCCTTTGCCGCACCAGCCATAACCTGATACAACAACTGTTTTACCGGCAATAAGAATGTTGGCACCACGGATAATTCCATCAAGTGAGCTTTGTCCTGTTCCGTAACGATTGTCGTATAAATGTTTTGTAAGACTTGTGTTAACTCCGACTGCAGGAAATTTCAATTTACCTTCATTTTCAAGAGCCTGAAGTCTTATAATACCGGTTGTTGTTTCTTCGGTAGAACCGATAACTTTTGCGGCAAGTTCAGGTCTTTCCGCATGGATTGTTGAAACCATATCACAGCCGTCATCAATAATAATGTCAGGATTATGATCCAGTGCAATCTGAATATGTTTTTTGTATTGTTCAACACTTTCACCAGCAACCGCAAAAACAGGTATTCCGTAATGTTTTACCAGAGCTGCGGCAACATCATCCTGCGTTGAAAGAGGATTTGATGCAACAAGAACAGCATCGGCACCGCCGGATTTCATAACAACGCAAAGTGCGGCGGTTTCTTTTGTTACGTGAACACATGCTGACAATTTTAAGCCTTTAAAAGGCTGCTCTTCAATAAATCTTTTTTGAATCTGTTTTAAAACAGGCATATCTTTAAAAGCCCATTCTATCTGATTTTTACCCTGATCAGCCAGATTAATGTCTTTGATATCACATTTAAGTTCGGTCATCACCATTTAAATTCTCCTGTTTTGTACATTGTTTAAGTGTATTTTGTACAACAATATTATAAAATTTAAAATATAAATGGCAATAATTTGTTACATTTATGTAAACCGAATTATATTTATGTAAAAATTTCTTAATATAAGATAAAGTTTTGGCAAAAATTATTATTCACAGGAGTTATAAAATCAGAAGTAAGGAGTGCATGTGAAAGTAAGTATCGACAGACAAAAAAACGGAAAAGCCCCGTCACAAGTAAATTTTAAAGGTTATGATATTGAAAAATCTAAAGCCGGAGATTTGGTTTATACCTTTAATTTCCCGTACGATAAGGACAAATATAACGGTTATGTTGAAATTTGTCTTTTGAAAAAGGATAACAACGGCAATTATCATATCGTTGACGGTTTGATTAACAAAGATATCGATGTAAGCAATATCGAAGGCGAAACCCAGAAAAATATTGCGGCAATGGCTCTGCCTTTAAATGACGGTAAAACTACTATTAACCTGAGCAAAAGCTACGGGATTCCGGTAAACACTCCGTTCGGATACCACTTTAAACTTGTTCCGAAAAACGGCAACTCTCCTATTTATCAAATTGATTCCGGTGATGTCATCGACTTTTCTCAAGGTGTAGGTTATTCACATGATGTTTATAATATAATCACTCCTAACGGAACAAAAGGAACTGAAATTGGCTCCCAAATCCTTCTGATACCGGATTCATATAATGCAATGTATACTTATGACAAAGACGGAAAAGTTATTCCGAATTTGAAATATATGGAAGCAATCAAAGCTACAAAACATTTTTCAAACAAAATGGGCGGTTCTCTTGCCGGGGTTGAACATGACCTTGATGCAGGCAAATTTGATAATTATACTAAAATTATTTCCACACCGCTTTTTACGGATGACAGTTTGACACCTCACAATTACTGGAACAAAAACTGCATGCAGATGGCTCATTCTCTCGGCAATATCAAGAATTACCAGTCATTACAGAAAAAACTGTTTGCAAAAGGTATCAACTGGGTTTCGGACGGTGCATTCGTAAACGAAGGGCTGGAAGGTGTTCACTTCAGACATGTTCTTAAATGGGGTGAAAAATCACCATACTTTAACTGGTTCAGAGCATCTAACCTAAAAGACAAACCGCTTATTCTGGGCGTTTTTCCTAAAAACCATGAAGTTATAGGATTTAAGGTAGTAAACTCTCCTGAAATTGTTACTACTGATAAAAACGGAGTTGTAACCGGTGTCACTAAAAATAAAAATTATGACAGCAAACAGCCTACATATATTCAGATTTTTGATAATCGTCTGGTAACGGCAGATGAAGCTAAAGATAATTCACCGCTTATCAAGAGTTATTCAAAACTTGATACAGGAAATACATTTGATATCGTGACCCATCAGGATACACTGCCACCTTATTCATTTGAGGTTGACCCTGATACCCTGACCAAGAATATGAAAACCCTTGCAACTTATAACAAGGATGTTAAAGATTCCGGCAAACTTACAAAAGATTCATATCAGGCAATAAGATTGTTATCAAGATTTGAAAACTTTACTCTTGATGAAAAAATCGAAGGCGGTTTTGATACCTGGGATGCAAACGTAGATATTGCAAAAATCAATTATGTTTATTCAAAAGAAAACATAAAAGAACTGCATAACATAATGAACGATGATGACCGTATAGAATACAATCGTTTGATAACTAAAAATAACTTTATGACACAGGATTACGCCCTGACATCAGCTGCATACTGGACAAAAATGACAAACGGCATTTTGAATTTACACGTTGCCCAGAATTTAAAGAACGTTGACACAAAAGATGCCGGCAAAATTATGGAGCAGATAAAAACCAATGTAGTTGACAAACGGGTATTCCCTCAAAAGGTAATGGAAGCTGTTGATGAAGATGTTATCAACTATATTCTCAAAAAGAAATACGACCTGAATGAGAAATCCAATGAAGAATACAAAAATGTTATCATCTCCGGAATGATGGATTTGCCGCTTGATTCAATCGAACTCGGTGACAACATCGTTTCTGTTCTGGCATCACCTTATATGTCAAAACGTGCGACAACCGCCGATGACCTCGGAATATCAAGATTTGATTTGTTGCAAAAAGATGAAAACTCAAATCTTGATGACAAATTCAAAAAAACATACAACGAAACAACCGAATTGTATGAAAAACAAATGTACGATTTCGCAAGCGAAATCCTTGCGGCATTAAATAAAAAACTGCCGGCTCAAAATCAGTTAAATGACGGCTTGAATACTTCTGAGTATGGCAAATACGTTATGTCATACATAACTGCAGAAATCGCCAAATTTGCAATAATCAAAGGTCTGTTCCCTAATGCAGAAGTTAAAATTGATGAGACAAACGGCGGCGTAATTTATGATTACAATAAATTAAAACAGACTTCACTTCAGGAACTCGGTATTAATGCAAATTCACCGGTTCAGGAAGCTGAACTCTTATTGAAACGTTTAAAAGGTTCGAAATTTATAAAAAGCGGTATTCCGGCAATCAGTGACAAAGATAAAGCAATTCTTGTCGATGCCCTTTATAAAATGCTTGAAGGAACCAATACCATGAGTTTCAAACTTGCTGAAGTTATTGTAGACAGAAGCAAGTCAGGTTTGGATTGGAGAATTGACGCAACAAAAGATATTGCGGATGTAGAATCTTTGAGAAATGAACAAACGGATTTTGAAGATACCTGGGGTAATATCATTAACTTCTGGTCAAAATTTGCAAAATCTGTTTATAAATATAACCCTAATTCTTATCTTGTTGCGGAAGTAACTGACGAGATGACAATGTATGGTAAAGCCGGGAACAAATCTCCGAAATATACTTATCCGAAAGATGTTGTAATGAAATTCCTCAGAGAAACCGGCATTACATCAACAGCAAATTACAGTTTCTTCTTCACCGATATTCCTGCACTTTTCGGAAAGAATATTGAAAAAGGTGAAGATTGGGGCGTTGACCATACAAAAGTTTATACATTACTCAAAGACTTTTTATTCTCAGGGCCTCTGCATTCCATAATCAGTTCTTACACCTTCGGCGATAACCATGATAAACCTCGACTTCTTCACGGACTCGCGATGGATATGGGACTTTTCTATGCTGATTTGAACAAATCATTAAAAGCTGATCAGGTCAATACTCAGGATTATAAATACAAAGAAACAGCATATAAAGTTACGCACGGCATGTTCTTCCCGGGCGATGGTGTTGAAACATACAAAATCTTAAATTACGATTTTACAAGAATAAGTCCTAAAGCAATCGCTATGGGTGATGCAATGGGTAATGCATTCGGCAATGCCCTCCAAACACTGACCGGCGGACCTGAAAAGAAATGGGAAAGATTTATTTCCGATGAACAGCAAAATATGGCTTATAAAGCTCTTGCTGCTGCTGTCGCCGATTTGTCGAAAGGTATCTATGACGGCAATGTATTCCAGGCAGAAGCTTTTGGCGTAAGACCTTTTGATATTGCCATTGAAATGGTTGTTAATCAGGCCGTCAAATATCACGGATTAAAATTCTCGGATAATGCAAAAGAAAATGCTGAATTAATCAAACGACTAAAAAATACTATGTTCTATGAAGCTCTTGCTCCGGCAATGACAAAAGTTCAGGGTATTATGAAAACACTTGTTGCATTACCTGGTGCTCCGACATTGTTTGCAGGTGATGATATGGGCTCAACAGGTTATGAACAGCTGACCAAAAATATCTACCTTCAGAATCGTTCAACACTCCACTGGGAATGGCTGGAAGAAGATTCGCCGGAACATCTTGAATTCATACAGGAACACCAGAAGAAGCTTGATGAAATTATGGCAACCCGAAAACGTCCAGAACTTCACCCGTTGAACGATGGTGCTCCATATCTTTTGAATACAATTCAGGTTAATAATCAGGACAATAAAGTTAATGCTCTGCTGCGTCAAAGCACAGACGGTTCTATGACAATTTCACTTTTCAATATGTCCGGAGCAAACCATAACTTCAGACAGAAGAATGAACCTGAAAATTATCCTGTTCATATTGATGCAATCGAACTCAACCGAATTAATCAAAATGATAAATACGATTCAGGTTTGAGATGCGGTTTGCCTCTGGGTACGGAATTTATTGACGCTAAAAACCCTAATGATGTATATGTGGTTGTAAACGGAAATGACCCTGACCATTATAAAATTGTTAAAAAAGGCGGCGGTACAATTTACATTGACGACAATACAAAAATTCTTTACTATGTTTCACCTGAATTTCAGAAAAAGAAACAACGTATTGAGGCTTTAAGAAATGCAATGTCTGCCAGAGCAAAATTAGACAAACCGCAGGAAGGAACTTATAAAAATATCCTTGACCTTCGCCGCAAACAAAAAACTGCAAAACAGACGGCTTTCAGCGGACGCCAAACAAGACGCAGAGAATTGTATAACCCTCAATACAATTTCAGAGCTGCTAATGCGTATGTTCAGCAAAAAGAAACCGAAAAAGGCTCTAAGTTATCGCTGATTTCAAAATAAAAGATAAGACAATTACTAATAAAAAAGACTGTCATCTAGTGACCGTCTTTTTTATACTGTTTAAATTTGAATATCAGCAGGGGGTCAAACCAAACCTTCATCCGGCCCGTTCATAACCTGAATACCAAATTTTGTTCTGAACAGATGTTTTACCGTGTCGCCCTGAATTTCAAACATCATTTTATTAAATAAATCATATGCTTCACGTTTATATTCAATCAACGGATCTTTTTGTCCGTAAGCTCTTAAACCGATACCTTCGCGTAGCATGTCGATATTGTGAAGGTGGTCAATCCATTTGTTGTCAACAACACGCAGAAGAATATCTTTTTCAAGATTTCTTATGACATTGTTGCTTGAAAACGGAGTTTGCGGAACAAAATCAGGATCGTATTTTGAAACGACATCGTTATAGAAATTGATTACTTCTTCTTCATGAGTTCTGTATGCCTGAATTGCGAAGTCTTTGAGTTTATTATAAATTGCATCAAATCTCAGACCCTGAATATCATTTACCGTAAAATAACTCAGCTGCGGAATTATTGAATGAAGTTCTTTAATCATTCTCTGCAGGTCTTCAAAAATATATTCTTCCGGATTCTGGTCAGAGGCAATATAACTTCCGATAAGTCTTTCTATTTCTTTTCCAATCATATAGTAAATATCTTCACTCAAATCCTGACCGAAAAGAACTTTGCGGCGTTGAGCATAGAATTTTTCACGCTGAATATTCATAACGTCATCGTATTCAAGTACACTTTTTCTTATATCAAAGTGATAAGTTTCAACTTTTTTCTGAGCGGATTGAATTTGTCTTGTAATAAGCGGATGTTCTATAGCCATTGTTTCTTCAACATTCAGAGCATTCATTAATGTTGTAATCTTATCACCGCCGAAAATTCTCATAAGGTTATCTTCCAGAGAAAGGAAAAATCTTGTAGAACCAGGGTCTCCCTGTCGTGCTGCACGACCTCTCAACTGGTTGTCTATACGTCTTGATTCATGGCGTTCTGTACCTATTACATGAAGTCCGCCAGCTTCAACAACTTTTGCGTGTTCTGCTTCCGTAATCTTTTTAGCCGCAGCCATTGCTTCATTTTTCTTTTCTTCATAATCAGGTGAATCCGGAGTAATCCCCTGCTGTTCCAGGGCTTCTTTTGCAAGAAATTCCGCATTACCGCCTAAAAGAATATCTGTACCGCGGCCTGCCATATTGGTTGCGATGGTAACTGCTCCGACACGGCCGGCCTGTGCAATAATATAGGCTTCTTTTTCGTGGTGTTTTGCATTAAGAACATTATGCTTAATACCGCGTTGAGTCAATAGATGCGAAACATATTCGGATTTTTCAATACTGATTGTACCGACAAGAACAGGTCTGCCGATTTTGTGCTGTGCGATAATATCTTCTACTACAGCATTGAATTTTGCACGTTCGTTTTTATAAATTACATCAGGGTAGTTGATTCTGATATCAGGTTTATTGGTCGGAATAGTCGTAACTTCAAGATTATAAATTTTCCCGAACTCTGCTTCTTCCGTCATTGCAGTACCTGTCATACCCGATAATTTCGGATATAGTCTGAACAGGTTCTGAAAAGTTATGCTTGCAAGAGTCTGCGTTTCATCCTGAATATCAACGCCTTCTTTAGCTTCAATAGCCTGATGAAGTCCGTCAGACCAGCGTCTGCCTTCCATAATTCTTCCGGTAAATTCATCAACAATCATAACCTCATTGTTTCTTACAACATAATCAGTGTCTTTGATGAATAATTCTTTTGCCTTCAAAGCCTGCAGAAGATGGTGTGCATACTGCGTATTAATATCAAACAAATCTTTAATCTGCAGAAGTTCCTGAGCTTTGTCAATACCGTCTTCTGTCAGAATTACGTTTTTATTTTTTTCATCTACTTCGTAATCTTTATCTTTGGTTAATTTAGGGGCAATCGTTGCCATAACCCTGTAAAGCTCGGCCGATTTTTCCAGTCTTCCGCTGATGATTAAAGGAGTTCTGGCCTCATCAATCAAGATACTGTCAACTTCATCAATAATTGCGTAATTATAAGGTCTTTGAACAAGTGCATCCGGACTTTGAGCCATATTGTCACGCAGATAATCAAACCCGAATTCGTTATTGGTACCATACGTAATATCGCAATCATATGCGTGTTTTTTTGCAGCAAAATCATCCATTGTGCGGCCGCCTGAAAGAATCACTCCTACAGAAAGCCCTAAGAATTTATAAATCTTCCCCATCCATTCACTGTCACGTTTTGCCAGATAATCGTTAACGGTAATGACATGAACACCTTTACCGGTCAATGCATTAAGATATGCCGGAAGTGTTGCAACAAGAGTTTTACCTTCACCAGTTCTCATCTCTGCAATATGACCGTTATGCAAAAAATATCCGCCGATAAGCTGTACATCAAAATGACGCATATTTAAAACTCTTTTACCTGCTTCTCTGACTG
>JADIND010000008.1 GCA_017694215.1 Candidatus Scatousia excrementipullorum
CTTATACTGCGGCTGCCTGCCGAACCAGCTATAAACAGGATGTCAGACAAATAAAAAAGGCGGTGTTTCCACTGCCTAAAATAACCAGATTTTTACACTTTATAAGTGTTCAGAAAGGAAGGGCGGACATAGTCCGCTTTATATAGCTTACGATTCTTTTAAAATCGCCTTAGCTCGGTTTTAAACGATATTTGCCGGTTACATAAGTCCGGCTCTTTCTTAGCCCTATATTAAAAGGCCTATTCTCCGAGGTTAATCTGGGAGAATTGAACAATTTTATTTTTACCGCGTTTTTTCGCATTGTATAATGCGTGTTCTGCGTAGCGGATAATTGTATTAACATCTTCATCCATATTTTCAAGGCAAGGGTAGGTTGAAATCCCGCCTGAAATTGTAATAGGATGTCTTTCTTCTTCTCCTGCCGGAATAAATTCCATTTTTTCAATATCACGTCTGAATCTTTCGGCAAAAAGATACGCATTTTCTTCCGAAGTGTTCGGAAGTATCAAAAGAAATTCTTCATCACCGTAACGTGTCAGGATATCTTCTTTTCTGATAAGTTGTTTTAGCTTATCTGCGATTGAACGGAGCAGAACATCACCCCAATCATATCCGTAAATATCATTGACAACTTTGAAAAAATCAAGGTCGAAAAGAAGGCAGGATAATTTTGTGCCGTAGCGTTTTGCTCTGGACATTTCCTGTTCAAGACGTTCGTGAAGATATTTTCTGTTGTGAAGTCCTGTCAATTCATCTGTTGTTGATACCTGGAGCAGTTTATCTCTCAATTCTTTTATTTTCAAAAGAGATTTTGTCCTGATAAGAAGTTCGTTGTTGTCAACCGGAGTTTTGATTAAATCATAAGTTACGGCACGAACTATTGTACCTTTGAACGGTTCTCCTATAAAAAGCACCGGAGATTTGAATTTTGTTGTCATTAATACATCTTTCAGATTTGGAACATCTTCAATTACGATTAATGAAGGGTTGAGCATTTCGTAATCTTTTAATTTTTCGGCATCCTCAATTCTTACGTTTGATTCGTCAATGCCGGCCAGAACATCTGCCAGGCTTGATTCTTTTTTGCTTGTATAAACAATAATATTTTTCATTGTTAAGTGTCCTTTTTTATACTCTCTCTTATGGGCAAGTGTATCATATTGCAGGCAGACTTTCAATTTGTTACGATTTTTTAATGTTTTTGCAAAACAATGTTAAATGCTTGCAAGAGCTTGAATTTGTGCTATTATTCAGGTATGAGTATCAGAGAGTGGATATTTAACAATATAGATTCAGATGAAAAATCTTTGATAAAAAGATTATTGTTTTCACGGGGGATAAAAACGGAAGAAGAGATGAAAGAATTCTTAAATCCGCTGGAATTTACCCCGTATTCTCCGGATGTTTTTACTGATATGGCGAAAGCTGTTGAAAGGCTTTCACGGGCAATCGATAATCAGGAAAAAATTGTTATATACGGGGATTTTGATGCTGACGGTGTCACGTCAACCTCGCTTTTATACAGAACGCTTACGCATCTCGGGGCCAATGTGAATTATTTTATTCCGGACAGAGAAAAGGAAGGTCACGGTTTTGACACAAAAGCTCTTGTCAAACTTATGACAGCTCTTAAACCGAAAGTTATTATTTCCGTTGACTGCGGGATTTCTGATGCTGAAGCTGTTAATTTTATAAACAGTTTCAAAATTGATGTAATAATAACTGACCACCACGAAGCCCCTGAAGAGTTACCTAAAGCTTATGCAATAATTAATCCGAAAGCTCCGTATGCTCTGGATGAAAAGTTATCGGCAAAAGATATACTGTCTTTGACCTCTCTTGCAGGAGTTGGTGTTGCCTTTAAAGTCGCAACAGCACTTTTGCAGCATTACGGCAAGACTGATTTTATAAGTTCAATTCTTCCTTATGCTGCGGTCGGAACCGTTGCCGATGTTGTGCCTCTTGTAGGGGAAAACAGATATATTGTGACAAAAGGACTTAACCTTATCGCACAGGGCAAACACTACGGTCTGAAACGTTTGCTTGAGCGTGCCGGATATAATATTGAAAAAGGTTTGAGTGCAGAAACAATCGCATTCGGAGTTGCTCCGAGAATTAATGCCTCCGGAAGGCTTGATACTGTTGAAGAAGCTATTAAACTCCTTATTTCTGATAATCCGCAGGAAATTGAAATGGCGATTACAAACCTTGAAGAATTTAACAGAGTCCGCCAGAATCTCTGTCAGGAAATTTTTGCCGAAGCCGATGAAATGGTTCAAAAAGAGGGCGGCAGAAATCCTGCTATTGTACTTTTTAATTCAAAATGGCATGTCGGAATCATAGGAATTGTTGCATCAAAACTTGTAGAAAAGTATTACAAACCGACTTTTCTGATGACATATTCCGAAGAAACAAAACAAATAAAATGTTCTGCCAGAAGTATTGAGGGTGTTCATCTGTATGAAGCGATAAGCCAGATTGGAGATTTATTGGACGGATTCGGCGGACATTCTCTTGCGGCTGGTTTGTCATTTTCACCTGAGAGGGTGCCTTTCAAGCAGGTTAAAGAAAATCTCTTGAAAATTGTAAAAGAAATGACATCTGGAAAAGATTTGAAACCGTTTTTAAACGTGGATTTGGAACTTACACCGGATGATATTACTGTAGATTTAGTTGAAGAAATTTCACGAATGGAACCTTTCGGGGCGTCTAATCCGAGTCCGGTTTTTGCTTTGAAAAATCTAAAACTTAAACAGAAAAAATTGATGGGTGAAAATAAAAACCACCTTCGTCTTATTGTACAGAAAGGTGATAGCGAATTTAACTGTGTCCGCTGGCAGATGGGTGATATTTCACTTGTTAACGGCGATACGCTTGATGTTGCTTTTCATCCCCAGATTAATGAATTCAACGGCAATGTTTCGGTTCAGCTTATTGTTGACGACATTCATTCCGAATACTTAAAGGAAGAAACCGCAGAAGAACAAAGTCATTTGAAAATTTATGATCACCGTAAAAAAACGGATATATTGCCGCAGGTTAACGATTACATTGGAAATACAAAGCAGAATATCATGATTTTTGCGGAAAACAGGCAGATTCTGGAGATGCTTAAACCTTTTAAAAATCTTTCCTCAAAAACTTTTACAAGAGAAAATGTTCCTCAGTGTGATTCGGTTATGTTTTTTGATTATCCGGCAGACAGAGAAACTTTTGAAATGATAGTGAAAGATTCTTGTGCGGCAAGTATTCATATGATGAATTACGATATTAAATATCTGGATGAAAAAGAATTTTTGAAAACTTTTGCCGGTATGTTGAAATTCGCCGGCAACAATAACGGCGGGCATGTGCAGCTTGGCAGGTGTGCGAGTTATCTGGGAAAATCCGTTCGGCTGGTTGAAAACCTGCTGAATTTGTTTGAAGAATGCGGCTTTATTCAAATTAAAGAAAGACATCCTTTTGAATATGTTATTGATTTTAAAGGGATAGACGATGTTTCTCATATTCTTCACAATCCTAAGTTTGAAGAAATTTTGAATATGGCGGAAGAATGTGAACTTTTTCAGAAAGGTCTTTTAGAAGATGACATTTCTGAAATTGATAACCTGTGCGGTGTATGATGCTTTTGTCTGCCGGAGGTAAGCCGGCGGACGGAGGGTTATGGCACCGGATTACGTTATATTGTATTTACTGATTAAAATAGGAAAGAGGCATTTTTTTATGAAAACAATCTGGGATAAATACGCAGAAGTTCTGGTTGATTATTCTGTAGATGTTCAAAAAGGCGACCTTGTACAAATAAGAGGGACAAGTGTTTATACAAAAGATTTAGTTAAAGCAGTTTACAAAAGAGTTCTTGAACGTGGCGGGCATCCGATTGTGAGAACTTCCATTGAGGACTTGTCCGATACTTTTATTAAACTTGCAACGGATGAACAGCTTGATTATGTTGATCCGGTTACAAAGTTAGAATACGAAACTGTTGACAAATTTATTTCGATCGGCGGGCCTATGAATACTAAAAATATGGCAAGGGCTGATTTACAAAAACTTTCAAGACGCGGAAAGGCAACTAAATTTTTATCGGAATTGCTAATGAAACGTTCTGCGGAAGGTTCTGCAAAATGGGTTATAGCTGATGTTCCGACACATGCTCTTGCTCAGGAAGCCAAGATGTCTTTTGATGAGTATTCGGAATTTCTCTTCAAATCCTGCTATCTGGATTTGGATGATCCTGTCGCAAAATTACGTGAACTTGACGAAAAACAAACCAAATGGGCAAACTATCTTAATAACGTCAAAAAAATTCATATAGTCGGCGAAAAAACGGATATAACTTTTGGTGTTGAAGGCAGAAAATGGATTAGCTGTTCCGGATTAAATAATTATCCTGATGGTGAAGTATTTACCTCCCCGGTTGAAGATGACATTAACGGAGAAATTTATTTTGATTTTCCGCAACTCTATAGAGGTAATGAAGCACATGGCGTACATCTTTTTATAGAGAACGGAAAAATTGTGAAGGCAACGGCAGAACGCGGCGAAGATTTTCTTAACGCAATGCTTGATATGGATGAAGGTTCCCGCGGAATCGGCGAAATTGCAATCGGGACGAATGACGAAATTCAGGAGATTACCGGAAACATTCTTTTTGATGAGAAAATCGGCGGGGCAATTCATATGGCAGCAGGTGCATCTTATCCGGAAACCGGCGGAAAAAATGTATCCGGATTACACTGGGATATGATTAAAAATATGAAAAACGGCGGGAAAATTTTTGCTGATGATGTTTTGATTTACGAAAACGGTAAGTTTATTATATAATAGTAAGCGGGAGTAACTTCCCGCTTTTAGTATTCGGATAATAGGAAAAGAGATGACAAAAGGCTTATTTATTACATTTGAAGGTGCTGACGGTTGCGGAAAGACTACACAGCTTATGCTTCTTGCGAAATATTTAAAATCAAAAGGTCTGGAAGTTGTTGTGACTCGTGAACCAGGAGCAAGAGGGCTTGGCGAGAAAATCAGAGAGATTTTATTAAATTATGACGGAGAAGTTTCATCGCAGGCAGAAGCATTTCTTTTTCTGGCAGACAGAGCACAGCACATTGATGTAATTGTTAATCCTGCTGTTGAAAGCGGGAAAATTGTACTCTGTGACAGGCATACGGATAGTACCGTTGCCTATCAGGGATATGGCAGAGGGCTAGATATTGACCGTATAAAAATGCTGAATAATCTGGCAACAGGGGACAGAAGACCGGATTTGACGATTGTTTTTGATATTGATGTGGAAACTTCCATGGCAAGAGTCGGTGCTGAAAAAGACCGTATGGAAAGTGCCGGTGAGGAATTTTTCAACCGTGTAAGAAACGGTTATCTTAAAATCGCGGAACTTGAACCGGAAAGAGTTAAAGTTTTGAATGCAACAAAATCTGTTGAGGATATTCATAAGGAAGTCGTTGCATTATACGAATCTCTTAATTAAAAATTGTACGGATAATCTTTTGGATTGCGACCTCACCCCAGCCCTCTCCAGCAAGGCGAGGGCGTATGACAGCATGTAGGTTGGGCATACCTGCCCAACCTGCCCAAAATAAAATTTTATTTTTAAGATGTTCAGTAGCTCTCAACCTATATGTAAAAGAGATTCTGAACAGTGACAAATTTCGTGAGCCGCATCGGTAAACGTTTCAGAATGACATGAGAAAAATCCCCCTTCTATTCCCCCTTTAGAAAAGAGGCTAAGCCTTTGGCGACCTTATTTATCTCATGTAAGACCCCTCACCCCAGCCTTCTCCCGCAATGGGAGAGGGAGTATGATAGCATGTAGGTTAGGCATACCTGCCCAACAATGAAACTGGAGGCTTCGTCATTGCGGGCTTGACCCGCAATCGCATAGCCGCGAAATATTTAACTAGCTCACTTTGAGCAGATTAGGATTTTTTATAACATCAATTACAGGCAAATCTCTAAAATCCCCGATAACTTTTATGTTAGACGGATTTTTTGAGTGCTCTTTTGCAAGTATTGCTCCTACTATAGCTTCAAGCTGTGACATCGGCATCATATTTGCCGGCAAATCAAGCCCCCATTCATTTGTCAAAACTTGCTGTAAAAATTTACAGTCTGCAGGTGAGCGTTCTTTGAAACAAGAATTTAAATGCATACTCTGGCGTGTCAGATACAGTTCAAATCGGTTGACAACGGTACCTTTTTCCGTGAGTGATTTAAAGTAGTCGCTTCCTCTTGTTGCATATCGCTGTGTCCAGTTATCCTGATTCGGAATGAGCGGGTTTGTGGAAACCATCTGGTACGGTTTTGAAAGCACACGCCATTTCCCGTTAAGCATTGTTCTGTCCCATGCTAATGATACGCAAATTTCTGAATTCGCGGTTGACGGATAATTGTCAAAGAAATACATAATGTCATTAACTTTGTAGAGTTTATCAACCATAATAAGGTTGTCGGTTTCGTCAAAAATGGCAAGCCCGGAATCCATACCTGAACCTGATGCCAGTGACAGACCTATGTAATATTTCATATTTTACTCCATAAGTTTTGTTGTAATCAAAGGCCCGTCTTCAGTTGCAATAACTGTATGTTCAAAATGTGCGGAAGGTTTTCCGTCAACTGTAGAAACAGTCCACTCATCATCAGCCACAACCACTTCATCTCCGCCAAGGTTAAGCATTGGTTCTATTGCTATTGCATAACCCTGTTTTATGATTGTTTTGTCGCCTACTCTGTAGTTAAACAAGAACGGTTCTTCGTGCATATTGTGTCCTACGCCGTGGCCGCCGTATTGTCTTACAATACCGAAATTGTAGTTCTTTGCAACATCTTCTACCGCACCGGAAATGTCGTCAAGAACATTATCTATACGCATTTTATCAATTCCTGCATAGAGGGCTTCTTCTGTAGCCTTCATAAGACGTTGTTTTTCTTCGTCAATTTTACCGACAGCATAAGACCAGGCACTGTCCCCGACAAGTCCGTGGTATGTTGCTCCTACATCTATTGCAATGATATCGCCTTCTTTTACTTTAATGTTTTCGTTCGGAATTCCATGAACTACCTGTTCGTTGATTGAAGTACAGATGCTTGCCGGAAATCCGTTGTATCCTAAAAATGTCGGTATTGCACGGTTTTCTTTTATAACATGGTATGCAATATCGTCAAGTTCTTTCGTAGAAATTCCCGGTTCGAGAACTTCTTTCATCTTCTGGTGTACAAGAGCAACAATATGCCCTGCATGTCTCATTAATTTGATTTCTTCTCTTGATTTACGTCTAATCATTTTTGTATAGTTTACTGGATTTTCAGGGAAATCAGAGAGCGGTTTGAACAGCTGCTCCTTATTTCGTCTGAATTCCGTAATCCTTTCTCTTTACTACTTAATTACTTCTAACAATCTTTCCCAAACTTCATCAATGGTTCCGTTAGCATTGATTGTTTTTAAAACTTTTTTTGTTTTGTAATAATCAATGAGAGGAGCTGTTTCTTTGAAGTAGGTATCAAATCTTGCCTGAGCTACTTCTCTGGTGTCATCTTTTCTCTGCGTAAGTTCCGCACCGTCTTTGTCGCAGTGGCCTTCAACTTTCGGAGGTTTAAATTCAAGGTTGTAAATTTCTCCGCACACAGGGCAGGAACGACGGTTTACAATTCTTTCAACAAGAACGTTTGTATCAATGTCAAAATAAATTGCTCTGAAATCGGCTTCTTCATCTTTGTTGATTTCTTTTATGATATCTTCCAAAATGTCTGCCTGTTCAACACTTCTCGGATAACCGTCAAGGATAAAACCGTTTTTGCAGTCATTCTGCGAAAGTCTGTTTTTAATAATTTTTGCCACTAAATCAGCAGGAACAAGTTCTCCCTTGTCAATAAACGTTTTTGCAAACTTGCCTTCAGGTGTTTCATTTTTGATTTCGGCTCTTAAAAGAGAGCCGGTATCTACGTGAGGAAAATTCAAATATTTTGCAAGTTTGTCTGTTTGAGTACCCTTGCCGCATGCAGGCGGTCCTAAAAAAATCAATTCTTTCTTTGTCATTTCTCGTCTCTTTTCTTCTGTTTACCAATTCCTGATAAAATTATACAACAATAATGCAAGTATAGCAATTTTATTAAAATAAGAAAGATTTTTGGGGATAAAAAAATGTGCGTCATATGACGCACATTAATAGTTGATATTTTTTATTAATTACTTGTGGTTTGATATACAGGGGTTACAATTTTCCTGAAAAACCAGCTTGTCGGGCTTGTCAAATTTATATTTTCAGCTGGAATTAAAAGGGTGTCGCCTTCCTGCATTTCTTTATTTGAACGGCTCAGGGGTTTGCCATCATCAGTGTAGCCCGGGTCGTAATTTTTGAAGTAATCAGGATTATATTTTGAAAGTGTACCGTCATCAACTTTACCGATAAAATCCTGAGCAAGAATTCCGACTTTAACATTATCTTTTACCGTTACCGCAACAAAGAAGTTACCGTCTTTTTGAACTACTTTTGTCTGGTAGTAATCCGCGTAATCACTGTTGTTTGCAGCATCCGAAATCTCTGCTGCCGTGTAGTAATCCGCTTTAATCTGCGTACCGTCTTTTGCAAAGAATTTTGTTGTTTCGACTTTGGCACCGTTTTTAGTTTCTGTTGTTGTAACGGTATATCTCCCCGTAGCAGGGTTTACGTTAGTAATTCCATCCGGCGTAGGCATAGTTGTCTCCTTTTGTTATGTAGCACACAATTTAGTTTTTTTATGAAAACATGTCACGTAATTCCTGCGGAGTTTTGCCTGTAGCTTCTGCAAGATCTTTTTCGCTGACGCTTATGTATCTTCCGCCGTCAGGCCCCATCGGAGCTTTACAGTTCAAATCAGAACCGCCGCCTATGATGTTATCCATTACCATTTCCGGTGACAATCCCATTTTTTGACTGAATTTTGCAAGGGTTTCATCATCTCCGACTTTGAAATTATAACTGTTTCCAAAATTTAAAAATCCTTTTTTAAGCGAAACATTCCCGTTCTGTACTGCATCCGTAAAGTAGGCGTTTTCGCCGTTTTGAGCAGTTCCTTCTGCCGCAGAAGTCTGGTTTGCGTGGGTGAATACGCTGTTAATTTTTGTTTCCTGTGTAGCAGCCTGAATCCCTCCGCTTTTTTCAAAAGGGTTCACACCATTCAGCTTGTTAATCTCTAACGACATGGAACTATCTCCTTCATCTCAATTAAGTTATATATAAATAAAAACTTCTGACTATATAAAATTGCTATATTTTTTATATATTGTTACAAACTTAATATTTATATATTTTAAATGTTAATATCAGAGTTTGCACTTTCTGTCATTCAGTCAAAAATCTTATGCTATAATAAAATTTATACAGGAGGAAATTAATGTTAAGAGGACCTTTTTTAGATAGAAACTGGATGGGGCAGAATGCTGATTACAATTCTGCGGATATAATTATGCTGGGGTTGCCGTTTGACGGTACTGTATCGTACCGACCGGGGTCAAGATTTGCACCGGAGCAGATAAGACTTGCAAGCTGGGGGCTGGAAGAATATTCTCCGATATTTGACAGGCACCTTGAAGATGTTAATTTTCATGATGCGGGTGATTTGGAATTCCCGCTTGGCAATACTTATAAATCTCTTGAAGTTATCGAAAAAAATGTTGAAGATATTTATGCAGACGGCAAAAGAGTTTTCGGAATCGGAGGCGAACATCTGGTTACTCTGCCGGAGATTAAAGCAGTTTCAAAATTCTGTAAAAATTTAGCCATCGTACACTTTGATGCACATACGGATTTGAGAGAAGAATATTTGGGCGAAGAAATGTCGCATTCTGCAGTTATCCGCCACGCCTCAAAAATAGTTGGTGCTCAAAATATTAAACAAATCGGAATCAGGTCAGGCATGAAGGAAGAATTTGAATTTATGAAAGAACATAATACTCTCTGTCATAAATATTCCGATCTGGATGTACTAAAGGATAAAAAAATCTTTGTAACTGTGGATCTTGACGTTTTAGATCCTTCCGTGATGCCGGGAACGGGAACTCCTGAAAGCGGAGGATTGCAGTTTAATGAACTTATGGGATGGTTTAAATACCTGAAAGATTTTGATATAATTGGTGCGGATGTTGTGGAACTCGCACCGGATTATGATGCGTCAGGCGTATCAACTGCCGTTGCTACAAAAGTTATACGTGAATTGTTAATGGTAATGTAATGAGCGAAAATATTTCAGAAAGAATAAATTTTTTAAAAGATGAGATTAACAAACATAATTATTTGTATTATGTAGAGGATAATCCTTCAATTTCGGATTATGACTACGATATGCTTTTTAAAGAACTGCAGAAGCTTGAAGCGGAACATCCTGAATTAAAAACTTCTGACAGTCCGACCCAGAGGGTGGGTTCAGTGAGTGAGAAATTCTTCCCGCATGTTCACAAACACAGGCTCTACAGTCTTGATAATACATATAACTACGAAGATTTAACAGTCTGGTATAACAAGATAACGGAAGAATACGGCAAGGATGTAGAACTGGTTTGCGAATTAAAAATCGACGGTCTTGCAATAGCCTTAACGTATGAAAATGGGTTATTTACAATGGGTGTTACAAGAGGCGACGGCATTACCGGTGAGAATATCACTCCGAACCTGAAAACCATCAAGGCAATCCCTCTCAAACTTTTCGAAGATATAAATGTGGAAGTCCGCGGCGAAATTTATATGCCGAAAACTTCATTTGAAAAACTTAATGAAGAAAACCTTGAAAAAGGGGAAAAACTTTTTGCAAATCCGAGAAATGCGGCAGCAGGCTCTATAAGACAACTCGACAGTACAATTACGGCAAAAAGAGATTTATCTATATTTGTTTATACTTCTATTTTTGAAAATATGCCGGATGCTCCGAAAACCCACTATGACGGACTTATGTATCTGAAAAAACTCGGATTTAAAGTTAATCCGAATATCAGACTTTGTAAAAATGTGCAGGAAGCCATCGCATACTGTCAGGAATGGGAGAATAAAAGGTTTGAACTTAACTATGCAACTGACGGAGTTGTCATCAAGGTTAATAATTTTGCAATACAGGAAGAACTCGGTTTTACTGCAAGAGCACCTAAATGGGCTACAGCCTTTAAATTCCCTCCGGAAGAAGCCGTCACAACCGTTGAAAATATTGAATACGGAGTCGGTAAAACAGGTGCAATTACACCTGTTGCAATCCTCACTCCCGTACTTCTTGCAGGAAGCACCGTGTCAAGAGCAAGCCTTCATAATTTTGACGAAATCCGGCGTCTTGATGTGAGAATCGGTGATAAAGTTGTTATTAAAAAAGCTGCGGAAATTATCCCGAAAGTAATAAAGGTTGCAGACAGAGAAACGGAGGTAAGAAAAAGAAAATTTTCTCCGCCGACGGAATGTCCGGTCTGCCACTCTCAGCTTCAACGTCCTGACGGTGAAGTAAATCTTTATTGTCTTAACCCGGAATGTCCGGCTTTGATTAAAGCAAAAATAGAATTCTGGGTGTCTAAAGATGCTATGAATATAGATTATATCGGACCTTCTATTATTGAACAGCTTTATAATAAAAAACTCATAACATCTGCCGTGGATTTATACAGATTGACAGTAGAAGATTTGATGAAACTAGATCTCGTAAAAGAAAAATCCGCCACTAATATGTATAATTCCATACAAAAAAGCAAACATAATCCGCTAAAACGTTTAATTACCGCATTAATTATAAGAAATGTCGGTAAAGAAACAGCAGAAATTCTGGCAAATGAATACGGAACACTTGAAAGATTGGAAAATGCTGGTGTCGAAGAACTTGCGGCAATGAATGGCATCGGTGAAAAAATTGCAAAAGAAATTTATGCGTTTTTCCATGATGAAATAAATCTAAAAATGCTTGCGGAATTGAAATCTCTCGGAGTTGAACCTCCGCCGGTTGAAATGCCTGAATCAGACACATTTAAAGGAAAAACTTTTGTCCTGACCGGCACTTTGCCGACTATGACAAGGGATGAAGCTACGGAAATTATTAAAGCTCACGGCGGAAAAACTGCTTCTTCCGTTTCAAAAAACACCTCCTTTGTACTCGCCGGCGAGAATGCAGGGTCAAAATTAGACAAAGCTAAAAATTTAGGTGTTATAATATTGACAGAAGAAGAATTTCTTGGAATGATAAAATAATTATATAAGGATTTATAATGAGAAAAGGTACAAAAATTATACAAATAGCCGGATTTCGAGGAATTATGATGGTTCTTTTTATCGGAACATGTCTTGCTGCAGGATTTATTATTTTCCCTGCTAAAGTCGCAATGTATTTGTGGAATAATATTGCGGCATCATATTTTGCAATTCCTGTAATCAACATCTGGCAGGGACTTTTGCTCTGGGCAGGGGTTGCTCTCGGCTGTTATATTGCAAACGGCGGCAACCTTCTTATTTCATGTCATGAACCGGCACAGCTTAACGAAGACGAAATGAGAGTTTTAATGGAAAGAATACGTCTTCAGGCACAGGCAAGAAGATTAAATTCTATGCTTATGAAAGTTGATTCTTTTAAAGAAATAACAAAACAAAATGAATCTGAAAATACAGAAACAAAACAAGTATCAGAAGATATTAACGAGAAAAAATCATAAAAAAAGGAGAAGTTATGAAAAAATTATTATTAGCAGTTGCTGTCTTAGGTCTTGCTGCTGGTCTTGCGGCAACATCGGTTAATGCGGCAGAAGACACCAGAGGTTACGTAACGGTTGCAACATCTGCAAATACCGAAGTTAGTCCTGATGTTGTGGAGATTAATATTTCAGTAAAAACAAAAGATTCAAAATCACTACAGAAAGCAACAGCTGAAAACAAAGAAATTTCCGACAAAGTCTATAATGCAATCAAGGGTATGATTGATACGACAAAAGGTGATTACGTAAAAACTTCAGACTTCAATGCAACCCCTGTTTACAGATACACTAACAGCAAACAGATTTTTGACAGATACGAAGTTTCAAACAGTGTTATCGTAAAAACAAAAAATATTGCTCAGGCAGGCGACATTATAGACAAGGCTATTTCTCTCGGTGCAACAAATGTAAATGACCTTGTATTCTCTATCTCAAATTACGATAATCAGTGTAATGACCTGATTGCTGTTGCTGCAAAAAAAGCACGCACAAGAGGCGATATAATGGCAAAATCAGCAGGTTCATATATTACAGGAATCAAATCAATGAATGCAAGCTGCTCAACAAGCCAGAACCGTCCTGTTCAATACAGATTGATGGCTAAAAATGTTGCTTTAAGTGCAGGTTCCGCTGATGCGGCAGCCCCTGAAATGTCATCCACGCCAATTCAGGGCGGGATTATAAAAATTTACGCAAACCTGAATACAAGTTTCTTTGTAAAATAAAAATTATTTAAATAAAAAATCGGCACTCTATTAATAGAGTGCCGATTTTTATTTAGCATATAAAACTATTAAAATACCGGTAGAATACTTTTTATTCCGAGCAGAATAAGAATCATCCCGCCGGCGATTTCCAAATTGCGGGAGGAAAAGTTTTTCAAAAAATTACCGGACTGAAACCCTGCAAGTGACATGCAAAATGAAGCGGCCCCTATAACAAGTGACGGGATAACAAGTCCGCTTCCCGTAAAATTCAGGCTTGCTCCCGCCATAAGTGCATCAATACTTGTTGCGACCCCCAGTGATATCAAGCATTTAAAATCCAAACATAAAACGGTGTTTTCTTTTTCCTGAAATGCCTCTGTAATAAATTTAATTCCAAGAATAAAAAATATTGCAAAAGCAAACAGCGGTGCGAATTTGGAAACATAAACTTTTATTATATCAGCACCAGTGTATCCTATAACCGGCATAAAGCCCTGAAAAGCTCCCATTGTCACAGCTAGCAGCAGAGAGTTTTTCCATCTGTCTTTTTTTAACATCAACCCTTGAGAAAAAGATACTATAAGGCAGTCTATCCCTAAAGCTGCAGCAAGAAGAATTATATCAATTAAGTTCAACTTCCACCTCAAACCTTCTGTTCCAAGGGAATGAATATTTTGCATTAATCTTCATGTTTAACAGTTTTGATATTTCTTCTTCAAAAGGATGCATATAATATTCAACTTCATACTTATCTGTTTTTGAAATTTGTTGTCTTACATTTGCCTGATAAGCCCAGTCATCAAGGAATCTTATTGCCTGCAGCCGCTTGAATGCATCAAGGTTAAATTCTTTTGCCAGAAATCGCAGTTTTGCGGCACAGATAAGACTTCCGAGAGTATTGGCAGAAGTATTCCATGCGGCATAACCGTAAAAATTATATTTATTGATACCTTCTTTAATAATCTTTTCTACAAAGGAGTTATCCGCACCGTTTGCAAATCTTACATCCGCAATCATGTATGGTCTTTCAGGTGCAAACCATCCTCCTTCAAAATGTTTTGAAGGACGATTCATCACAATCTCTCCCTGCACATCTTCAAAATTGTTTATATATAAAAGGATATCGGCATCTTTTTCTTCGCAAATCCGGCATCCGGCAAGTTCAATCTGACCTTTGACCGATTGTTCAATAGATACATCTTCGTAATTTGAAATCAAATGTGTATAAGAAGGTGCCGAAAAAATCGGAGCTATTGCAACATCTCCGCCAAGAGCTCTTGCCATAAGTGTAAGCGGTATTTCATCAGCTCCTGTTTTTACAATACCGCCGAGTTTCTCAAGAGTTTCTGCCTCCTCGACATTAAATCCGAATTCTGCACAGTCATCTTTTGAAAAGATTAAAGTGTCAATAATTCCTTCCTTTTGCCAGTCGAGATATATTTTATTTATCTCAAAGTTTCGTTTTCTTGTGGCAAGATAATCGTCAAGAATATCCTGCGGGATTTCATGGGTAATCCTGTAGCCGGTTTTATGCTTTTGGTAAGAGTATTCAAAAATCTTTTTACCCCATTTGTTCCAGTATTCTTTTTCTTCTTCATTGATGTTGTTGTTGGAAATTCTCATAATGCTTGAAAATGCATAAATTTTAGCATTTTTCTTTACAAGAATATCTTTAAGTTTTTCTATTTTTTCTTTAATCTCTTCAAAAGAATCCGGACATCTTCTGGATGAAATAAGACCTCCGTATGCTGCTGTATCAAGAGAAAGAACTATAGCATCCATTTCACCGAGGTTTTCAAGCCAGTTAAAAATTCCGTATACATCAGCATATTTTGTCAAATCTCCCAAAAGGTTTCTGTCGGGCATAAAAAGTTCAATGCTTTCGTCTATTGCCGCTATTTGCTGCGGAAGAGTATAGCATACAGGTCTGTTATCAATCGGTAAAAATCCTAATTTCATAAAATTATTATATGTTAAAATTAAACAGGTTACAATTATGACAATATCAAAAAATCCTGAAAAAATTCAAGAAATGTTTAATATTATTGCGGAGAGATATGACCGCAACAATACTTTGATATCGCTTGGAACGCACAATTTTATAAAATATATGAGCGTTAAAAATCTCGAAATAAAAAGCGGGGCAAAAATTCTTGACTCCTGTACAGGAACCGGTGATATTGCAAATTTAATAAAAATTTTTAATCCGGATACGGAAGTCACCGGTGTGGATTTTTCCAAAAACATGCTTGATATTGCAAAGAGGAAATTCCCGTCAGTAAAATTTATACATGCCGACTGTACGAATTTGCCGTTTGAGGATGAAACTTTTGATATTGTTACAATGAGTTTCGGGCTTAGAAATATTGAAGATTATGGCAGTGCTCTTAGGGAAACTTACAGAGTTTTAAAATCAGGCGGGCAGTTTTTGCACCTTGACTTCGGTGAAAAAAATTTTTTTTCAAAAGTATTTAATATTATAATTCCGCCATTGATAAAAGTTTTTTACGGAAATTTTTTACCGTATACTTATCTGCTTGAATCAAAAAATGAATTTCCACCTCCTGATGATTTAGTTAAACTGTTTGAGTCGTACGGGTTTAAGAAGAAATTTGTA
>JADIND010000009.1 GCA_017694215.1 Candidatus Scatousia excrementipullorum
ATATAATACCTAATCTCTTCATAAAAACATTATATATTAAAATTTATTTAACTTCCCAATTTGTGCCTTCTTTTGAGTCTTTCAGAACAATTCCGCAATCATCAAGGGCAATTCTGATTTTGTCCGCAACATCCCAGTTTTTGGCATCACGGGCTTCTTTTCTATATGCAATCAAATCTTCCATTGACGAAAATTCCCTGCCCAGTTTTTCCGATACGTGTTTGACGGCATTTTTCAGCTCATCATCGGAAAGTGTAGGTTTTTCGAATGAAAAACCGAGAACTCCGGCAAGTTTATACAAAATTGTGAAGGCGTCTTTGTCGTCTTTGTTTGCTTTATTGGCAAGTTCAAAAAGAACGGCAAGAGCTTTTGAGGTATTTAAATCGTCATCCATAGCCTCGACAAATTTTGCATATTCTTCTGTTTTTGTAATGTCCAAATCTTCATTAATTTTGGTACGTTTTGCGTTGAGCATTCGTTTTACACCTGCCTGTGCCGATAAAAGTGCTTCGTCAGAAAATTCAACGGGCATTCGGTAGTGATTTGTCAGAATAAAGAAACGAATTGTATTCGCGTCATATTTTTTCAACAAATCATCAATCGTTAAAAAGTTGCCCAGAGATTTTGACATTTTTTCTTTGTTAATGGTTACAAATCCGTTATGGAGCCAGTAGTTTACAAATTTGCAGCCGTTTGCACATTCGGATTGGGCTATTTCATTTTCGTGGTGAGGGAAAATTAAATCCGCACCGCCTGCATGAATGTCAATGGTTTTACCAAGATATTTTCGGCTCATGGCAGAACACTCAATATGCCATCCGGGACGGCCGACACCCCACGGTGAATTGTAGCCGAATTTTTCATCCTTTTTCCAGAGTGCAAAATCCAGCGGGTCTTCTTTGTGTTCGCCGACTTCTATTCTTGCCCCGCTTTCAAGCTGGTCAATCGGCTGTTTTGAAAGATAGCCGTAGCGGGAGAATTTTTTTACTCTGAAATAAACATCACCGTCTGCTTCATAGGCATAACCGTTTTTGATTAAATCTTTAATTATTGAAATCATTTCGCCGAGAGTTTTTGTAGCGAAAGGCTCAATATCGGGTTTAAGGGTATTCAAAGCTTTCATTGAATTTTCAAATTGTTTATACCAGTATTGAGAAACTTCCTGCGGAGTTTTGTTTTCTTTTTCAGCTTTTTTTAGAATTTTATCATCCACATCGGTAACATTTCGACAATAAGTCACATCATAACCTTTGAATTTTAAATATCTGTACAAAACATCCCAGGTAATATAACATCTTGCGTGTCCAAGATGTGCAAAATCATAAACCGTCGGACCGCACACATACATTTTAACTTTGTTTTCTTCAATAGGTTTGAACTCTTCTGTCTGGTTGGTATAAGAATTATGTAATTTCATCAATCATCCCTCATCTTGTGTTTTTATTCTATCACGGAAACAAAAAATAAGCATAAAGCTTGCCGGAAAAATTTTTATCCGGAATAAATCGGAAATTTTTAAAAGAAAAATTATTAAAAAATAATAAATTTTCCTTGTTAAATATCTTTGATAACTTATAATAATTTATATATATAAAATGGTACGAGGTAGAAATATGTCACACAAACACAACAACAATCCGTTTAAAAAACAAGATTTTGACGACATAAAAGACGAACGGGTTAAAGAAGAAGATAAAGAACAAAAGAGTGAAGAAGTTTCGAAAGAAGAATCTGTTTCGGATAATGCAGAACTTGAAAAACTGAAAGATGATTTTGACAAATTAAACAGTCAGTACCTGCGTCTTGCAGCTGATTTTGACAACTACCGCAAAAGACAGGAACAGGAAAGAGAAGCTCTTTTGAAATACGGCACGGAAAACGCTTTGAAACAGCTTATTGAAGTTATAGACAATTTTGAACGCGGAGCAAAAGCCCTTGAAAATGTTGAAGACTGCCAGAAAGTTAAAGACAGTTTTAATCTCGTTCATAAACAGACACTTGATGTGCTCACCAAACTCGGACTTGAAGAAATAAAGGCGGAAGGCGAAGAATTCGATCCTAATTTCCATGAAGCAGTTATGCAGACTCCGACAGGTGAACATCCTGAAAATACAATTATAGCTGTTATGCAAAAAGGTTACAAGGCAGGTGACAAAGTTTTAAGACCCGCACTTGTAAATGTAGCGTCTGCGGGATAGAATATTATTGATGACACAAACCGGAAGAATACGGGATTATGACTACAGATTATTATGAAATACTAGGCGTTGATAAAAACGCATCAAAAGACGATATAAAATCAGCTTTCAGGAAGAAAGCAAGAACACTTCACCCCGATGTTAATAAGGCTCCCGATGCGGAAGAGAGATTTAAAGAACTCGGCAAAGCATATGAAACCCTTATGGATGACAACAAACGGGCAACATACGACCGCTACGGTGAAGACGGATTGAAAAATGCAGGATTTAATACCGGCGGGCCGTTTGAGAGCGGTTTTGGTGATTTGAATGATATATTTAACAGTTTTTTCGGCGGTTTTGGCGGCGGATTTGGTTTTGGCGGCCGACCTGACCCTAATGCTCCGCAGACGGGCGATGATTTGAGGGTCGATGTTGAGGTTACTTTTGAAGAAGCTGTTTTCGGTGTTTCTAAAGAGGTTAAGTTTGACCATCTTGAACTCTGTCCGGAATGTAACGGAACAGGTGCGGAAAAAGGTTCCAAACCAATAACCTGTCCGACATGCCATGGCTCCGGTCAGGTTCAGACTGTTGCAAGAACTCCTCTCGGGGCTTTTACGCAAATAACAACATGTCCTGACTGCCGCGGAACAGGGCAGAAAATTTCAAAACCTTGCAAAGCCTGCAAAGGTTACGGAAAAATTGAAAAAGAAAAGAAAATTGAGGTTAAAATTCCGGCAGGGGTTGATAACCATTCCAAAATCAGGGTTTCGGGAGAAGGTGATGCCGGCAAAAACGGAGGCAGACCGGGAGATTTGTTTATCGTTTTGCACGTAAAACCTTCGGAATACTTTACCCGTGACGGAATTGATATTTATACAACACTTCAGATTTCCCCTGCTCAGGCAGCTTTGGGAGATGAAGTTACCATAAAAACTCTTGACGGTGAACAAACAGTCCAAATCAGAGCCGGTATTCAAAACGGAAATACAATAAAAATTAAAAATGCAGGGGTTCCTATTATCTCAAGACCGTCGCAGAGAGGCGACCATATTATTGTTGTTACCGTCAAAATTCCGACCAAACTTTCCGATGAGGAACGCAATTTGTACCGCAAATTGTACGAAATAAATACCGGAAAGAAAACGCAGGATTCTTTGATGGCTAAAGTAAAAGGAGTATTCCAGTAATGCGTAAATTAATAATTGCACTGTCAGTTGCTGCGGCATTAACTTCAAATGCTTACGCAACACAGCTTCCGCAGGATTTGAAAGACTTTATTAATAAAAGTTTTCCGAAAACTGATTTCCGCTTTGACGGTGTGGTTATTCTTCCTGACAATACGGTTTACCTGCCTCTTATTCCGGCAAAATTTGATAAAGAAGGCGATATTACCGTAAAATCGACTGTTCCTGCAGGCAGAACTTTTGCCCAGAAACCGGATGCAGTTATTTTCAGTAATGATTTTGTTCTCTTGAAACTCATAACAGAGTCTAATGGCAGCAAAACGCTTGTGAAACTCGACAATCCGCCGGTTGAAATGAGAACGGGGCTTCTTCCGCAGGATATGCTTGTACCTAGAAATCTTTCGGTGCCGGAAAATTTGAAAAATATTATAGGCAACCTTGAAATTTCAACATCAAAAGATGCCGGTCTTGTGGTTCCCGTAGTTCAGCCAAAAACAGTTCAGGGAAATAATATCGCTTCATTAAAACTTATCCCGGAACTGCAGGGAAAAACCCTCTACGTTTCAACAAGCTTTTCAAAAAATATTCAGGTAGTGAATCCGGAAAAGAAAGTTCCGGAATACGCCCTTATGCAGCAGAATATTCCGATTATGATTAAGGGCTGGAATAATACGTTTCTGCTTGTAACGTCTTACGGGAAAAAATCTATAGATGTAATTTCTCTTGCGGATGATCAGGTTATCAAACAAATTGAGTTTAAAGCACAGCCTGATGAGATGATTATTGATGAGAAAAATCATCTTGCTTATGTTTCAACTCCGTCAGATGCAAGTATTTATGTTGTTAATCTCGATACAATGACTTTGAAAAAACAAATTAAACTGAACGGCATGTGCGAAAAAATTATTTTGAGCGATGACGGTTCAAAGATTTTTTATAACGACAAACAGACAAATACTATTTGGGTTATTGAAACTAATAACAACTACCTGTTAAAAGAAATCGGAAAATTCCCGAATGTTTCAAAAATAGCTTATCTGAACGACAAAATCTATATCACAAGCAGAACGGAAAACAGGCTGGCTATTGTGGATTATGCAACGATGAATTTGATTTCAGAAAATACTGTCAGCCCGAAACCTGTTGATATGCTTACATATAATAACGATTTATTTATACTCGGTGCCAGTGAAAATACAATAGAAGTTGTGGATACTTCCGTTGACAAATTAACCCACACGATTGTTTTACCTGATGCGGGTTTTGCAACAAAACTGAACAGAATCGACGGCACAAACCTCGCTCTTGTTACTGATGCAAAAGCCGGAAAGTATTTTGTTCTTAACCTCGACACAAAAGCTATTATTTCCGCAAATCCTGTTGCAACACCTGTAACTTCTATGGTTGTGCTGAATAAAGTTAAAAAGATTGGTGCAAAATGATTACCGATTTTAGCAACGAAACCCGAAACCTGTTGATTGAACTGGAAAAAACGCAGAGAGATTTCTGGAATATCTCGCGTCCGACTGCTTTATTTTTGTACAATATTATAAAAAACGAAAAACTTACCCGCGGACTTGAAGTCGGTACTTCCAACGGATATTCGGGAATATGGCTTTCTACTGCACTAAAAGCAAACGGCGGAACCCTTGATACTATTGAGTTTTACGAAAAAAGATATTCCATTGCAAGGGCAGATTTTGAAAAATGCGGAACTTCCGATATTGTGACTATCCGCCCTGGTGAGGCATGCGATGTTTTGAGAGAACTGCCCGAAGATTTTAAAATTGATTTTGCGTTTGTTGATGCAAACAAAAGAGAGTCTGTTGAGTATTTTAAACTTATTCATCCGCATTTACAAGCCGGCGGAATTTTTACCTGCGACAATGTGCTTTCTCACAAAGAAAAAGTACAAACCTATATAGATGCAATTAATTCACACCCTGATTATATTCACACAATTCTTGACCTGCCTGCAGGCCTGTCTTTTGCCCGTAAAATCCGCTGATTTCACCGGGAACCGGTTTGAAAATTTTCAGGCAAAATAGGTTGTTTTTTTTTGTTATAAATAATAAATTTTGTAAACATCTACTTTTATAAAAACCATTTTTTAAGTATGCTGGGCATGTGTATGAAAAAGGAGAAAAATCATGCCTAAATTCAATTTAATGTCTTATATAATGCCTCCTGAAGATAAGATGTTTTTTATTTATTTTCAGGACAGTGCGGAAATTTGTCTTAAATCTGCAAAACTTTATGACGAAATTATGCACAACAAATTGACTGATGAATATAAAGAAAAAGCATTAAAATATAAAAAGAAAGGGAAACTTTCCTATAAAGCAATTTTGAAACAACTGAACAAGAGTTTTATAACACCTATTGAACGTGAAGATATTCAGACCATTGCGGTTCAGCTGAACAAAATAAATAAAAAAATTACAAAAGCCTGCCTGAATTTGGAAGTGTACAGATTGGACAACTACACTCCGGAAATGAAAGAGCAGGCTTTAACACTTGTTAATGCAACGGAAAAACTCGGTGAAATCGTGAAAAAATTCAAAAAAGTTTCTGATGTTGAAGAAATTACAGAATTGAATATTGAAATGAAAGAAATTGAAGCTCATGGAGATGAAATTCACCGCCGGGCAATGAGAAACCTTTTCTCCGGTCAGTACGAGGCTCTTGATGTTATTAAACTGAGAGATATGTATAAAGAAATCGAAAATGCATTTGATGCATGTTTCTATGTTACTGACACCATTTTAAACGTTGTATTAAAACAATCATAAGGATAATTATGACAGTTACAATTTTACTTTTATTTGCTGTAATATTGATAGCACTTGTATTTGAATTTATAAACGGATTTCATGATTGTGCGAACGCAATCGCAACTGTTGTTTCCACAAAAGTTCTTTCACCGAAACAGGCAGTACTGTTCGGGGCAAGTCTTGAATTTCTGGGAGCTTTAACCGGAACACATGTTGCAAAAACTATCGGAGGCGGAATTGTTAATGCGGATATGGTTACATTGACCGTAATTTTTTGTGCACTGCTTTCCGCTGTAATCTGGAACCTTTTTACATGGCTTCTCGGGCTTCCGTCCAGTTCATCACACGCACTTATCGGCGGACTGCTCGGTGCGGCTGTTGTAAAAGCAGGGTTTAGTGTCGTACATTTCCATACACTTATAGATAAAGTTATTATTCCTATGTTCACCTCACCGGTTCTCGGTTTTTGTGTCGGGTTTACGCTTATGCTCCTGCTGGCATGGGTAATTTTAATCACAAGAGCTCATCCGGGAACGGTTAATAAAAGATTCAGAAAATTACAGCTGATATCGTCCGGATTAATGGCACTCAGCCACGGTTCAAATGATGCACAGAAAACAATGGGTATTATTACTCTGGCTCTTCTTGCAGGAGGCGTTCTGCATAAAAGCCCGACGGGTGATTTTGAAATTCCGGTTTACGTAATCCTCGCCTGTGCACTTACTATGGCTGCAGGAACTATGAATGGCGGCTGGAAAATTATTAAAACTATGGGGCACAAGATTATTAAACTGAAACCAATTCACGGTTTTGCTGCTGAAACATCCGCCGCGGGATTAATTTTGACCGCATCACATTTCGGAATTCCGTTGAGTACCACCCACGTTATTTCAACTGCTATTATGGGGGTAGGTTCTACGCTTCATGCACACGCTGTTAAGTGGAGAATCGTCGGGAATATCGTTATTGCATGGGTTCTCACAATACCGGCCTGCATGATTATTTCTTCGATTATCTATTATTTAATTTATAAAATAATTTAACCGAAAAGTTTTTGTATAAAATAAAAGCTGATTGAATGTTTAGTCCAATCAGCTTTTTTGTTTTTAATTTTCAAATTAGAAAGCGTCTGTTTTTATAGGGTTTTTAAATTTAGTAATATTACCCTGGAAGAGAAGTTTAATTGTAGCGAGTCCGCCGTTTCTGTGTTTTGCAACGATGATTTCGGATTCGCCTTTGTTAATAGCTTTCATAGCTTCTTCTTCTTCACCTTCAGCTTTTTTGTAATACTCGTCACGGTAAATAAACATTACAATATCGGCGTCCTGTTCGATTGAACCTGATTCACGCAGGTCGGAGAGCATAGGACGTTTATCGGTTCTGCTTTCAACCGCACGTGAAAGCTGTGATAGTGCTATGACAGGTACATCAAGTTCTTTTGCAAGAATTTTTAAACCTCTTGATATTGCTGAAATCTGCTGCATACGGTCTTCTCTGCCGCTTCCTTCCATAAGCTGCAGATAGTCTATTAGTATTAAGCCGAGATTTTTTTCTTCCATTTTTAAACGGCGGCATTTTGCACGAATATCCGTAATGGTACATCCGCTTGTATCATCAATATATATAGGAGCCTGTGCAAACGAGTTCATGGCGTCTGCAAGTTTTTCCCAGTCTTTGCTTTGCATATTACCTGTTTTTATCCTCTGGGAATCAATTTCCGCCTCGGAACAGAGCATACGTTGTACAAGCTGATCTTTTGACATTTCAAGAGAGAAAATGGCAACAGGCGTTTTTGCTCTGATTGCAACATTTTGTGCAATGTTCAATGCAAAAGCGGTTTTTCCCATAGCAGGACGTGCCGCAAGGATTATCAAATCCGATTTTTGCAGCCCGTTCAAAACTGCATCTAAATCGAAAAATCCGGTCGGAGCTCCTAAAAGTTCGTCTTTGTGATTGTATCTGTATTCAATTTTTTCGTAAGTATTCAGAACTAAATCTTTAACGTGAACTAAATCGGAAGTAGATTTTCTTGACGCAATATCAAAGATTAATTTTTCTGCATTATCAAGAGAAGTATCTATCGGGTTCATGTCATAACCGAAAGATACAATCTCGGAACCGGCATTAATCAAAGCTCTTTTTATTGCTTTTTCCTGAATAATTTTTACGTAATACTCGATGTTTGATGTTGTAATTGCATTGAAACTCAAATCATTAATAAACGAACGTCCGCCGGCGGCTTCAAGTTTTGAGTTATAGCTGAGCACATCGGAAACGGAAATTATATCAATTTTTTCATTCATATTAAAAAGCTGCAGCATTGCTTCATAAATGTACCGGTGTGCCGGTTTATAAAAACTGTCAGCCTTCAGCGATTCGACAACTTTAGTCAATACTCTCGGGTTAACCAGAATAGCACCGAGAACAGCTTCTTCAGCTTCTATATTCTGGGGTAATAAGTTCAAATCCTGTTTATTTTTATCTTTGACTGCAGGCATGATTTTTTTACTCCTTTCAACTTATTTATATGATATAACATCAAGATTACAAAAACCCATGCCCATTAACATATTGTTACTTAGATTTTATAATTTACATTCTTGTATGACAGAAATTTTTATATTAAAGTTCTAATAAATGAGGCTGGATAATATGTTAAAAAGATTTATAATTTTTACGTCAATGTGTTTTATAATAATGCCTGCATTCGGGTTTGATGAGAGTGTTCTTGAGAAAGAAAATTCAATTCAGACAAGGATTGACAGTGTGGGCACAAATCTTCTGAACTGCAACAAAATTCCGAGGCGGATTGTTTTTACATATGGCATGGCAGAAAAGAAAAAAATGCTTTCAACCGACAAATCTTTAACCAAACGGCAGGTTATTATATATAGCGAATTGTACCGTCATGTGCAGACGGATGATGAGCTTGCGGCAATGCTTGCAAGAGAGATTTCCACCGTTATGAAATCCTACAGCGGTATCTGGGGCGGAACTCTTGATTCCGTACAGGTAGCACTCGGCTCGAAAAAATTTGAAATGGTGGCGGACAAAAGAGCCGTTGATTATATGGTGAATGCGGGCTACAATCCGCTTGCTCTTATAGTTTTTATCAACAAAACATGCCCGCAGAAACGGTTTGATAAAATCTCCCGCCACAACCTTACCTCAAGACGGCTTGCACATATATATGAATATATAACCTACAAGTATCCGCAGTTTCTGGAAAATAACGAATATATAAATAACCCTTACTATCAAAATTTCTTGTTGACTTCAATAGAAAACAGACGGCGGCTGGAAGAAAAAATGAAAAATAAATCTTTAAAGGAAGTTAAATATGACTAAATTCGGGGCACTTTTAATCCTGTTGTTTTTCTTAAGCTGCAGCTGTCCTCCGGCGGGTTTTTGCGTGGATGCTGAAACTCCGGATATTGAAGAAAAACAGGCTGTTTCAGAGCTTCCGTATGATTATTCAAGTACGGTCAGGGTTCCTGTTTATCTTTCCATAACAAAACAAATTTCCACAAAAGACGGGCTTCAGGAAGGGCAGAAACTGGAATTTCGGGTTATCAAAGATGTTGTTTACAAAGATAAGATGATTTTGAAATCGGGCGATATTGTGACGGGAACTCTGGAAACTATTATAACAAGCGGTATGAACGGTTTTCCTGCAGAAGTTATTATAGACGGCTTTGATATTCCGAGCGTGAAACAGTCGCAGCTTATGAGTTCTTATAATAAAAGGGGGCAGAACCGTTGTTTCTGGGTTTATCCTCTCAAATGGTCTTTAACGCTTATACCTTTTGTCGGTTCGTTGACTAATTTTATTATGGGCGGAGAGGCAAAAGTTAAGACCTCTGATGTTATTACTATATATTATTATCCGGAATGGAAGTAGACGGATTATTATACGCCTGTGTAAGCAGGCATAAAGAACGGCACCGGTTTAAGCACGGATATCAATTAACGGAAGATTCATCGGCACGGGCAAATTTTACGTTTTTATAGAAATATTGAAGAATTTGATATGCGTTATAACCTTTTTTGGCAAGGTTGTTGGCTCCGTGCTGTGACATGCCGATTCCGTGTCCGTTTTTCTTAACATTGTCATCAAATGACGGAACAGCTCTTATATAAGGCAGGTCACTGCCCCATGCCTGTTTTGTGGTAACGGTATGACCGCCTGCGGATGCGGAATAAAATGCGGAAACGACTTTGTAATTATAAGTCAAAACGAGTCCGCTTGTTTCGTCAACGGCAGTATTTGTTTTGGCGGTTTCCGCAGTTGCTCCGCCGTAAGCCTGATCTTCCGGAGTATCTTTCAGGTCAAATCCGAGGCTTGCTCGTTTGCCGAGGTTTGCAAGTGCATAGCTTCTTGCGGCGATTGCCTGTGCTTTTAAAGCTTCCAGCTCCCAGCCGGACGGCATTTCTGACGGGACAACACCTTTCAGATAATCTTCCAGTGTAACATTATTAATTACCGTTAATTTTTTATTCTTGTTCTGTATTGCCAGAAAACCTCTGTACCATTTGTTTTTTGCACTAATAAAGCCTCCCTGCGGCGGTTTTATTACAATGTAATCCGAATATATCTGATAAAACTTGCCGTCAAGCTTTATTGCCATTGTATTTTTATACGGAACAATTTCATAACCTTTCATTCCGTCAATTTTTACAACGGTTTTGTTTGTATTGGCGTCAATAATAGAGGTATCGCCCGAGGAGCCTATTCCAGCCCAGTCAGCATTCACCTGAAGGCCTATTTTTATTGCATAGCAGGGCGAATTCAAACAGAGAAATCCCGCCAGCACAAGCAAAAATAACAGTAATCTCTTCTTCATAACATGTATATTATAACATATTTTCAAAAAAATGCTATTAAGCCTTTCGGTCGATTTTTTCGGCAGTTACCGGTGATGATTTTTGTTCTGCTTCAGCGGTTTTATTCTCCTCCGGTTCCGTTTTTATGCCTAAACCGGCTTTCACTTTGTCCTTGTAACCTTCTGCAATTTTTTGACCTATGCTGTATGATGCGATTGATGCTGAAACAAAAGCAACACCTTTCAGGATTGCGGCTATTTTTCCGGCGTTTCCTGACTTGAGCATATATTTTGATATTGAATTAAGTCCTTTTTTGCCTTTCATTGCGTTTGCCAGTGTGGTAATGTTTTTTTCATTAAATATCTTATTCTGGTGAAGTTTCATCAAACCTTCACCGGCAAACATTCCTGCCAGAGCTCCTGCTTCCGAAATTCCGGTGCCTATTTTATCATCCGAAGTCGCGACTTTTATACCGCTTGAGATACAAATAAGCGGGTTTACGTTTTTTGTTGCCCATTTTACTGCTTTCCCCGTGTAATCAACTGCTTTTTTGCCGGCAGGAGAAAGATTGTTGAAAATACTGGATGCGTTGTGTGCTGTTTTTGCTACCGTATCGTTATATTGTGCTGCTGCCTGTGCCATTTTTGCTCCCTGTGCAAATGCAACGGAACCTCTTGCTGTTTCGCCGTTTTCAACCTTCTTGATATTCCTCCAGCAGAATATTCCGCTTGGAACACATACTTCTAATAATGGTGCTGTTATCGACATAACACAATATACCTTTTAACACTACCTTACTATTTATATAAAGTATTTTTATTTTCTGAAATTGCTTATTGTTTTTATTTTGTTACATTTTTAATATTTTTATGCGGCAGTGCAGGAATAATAAAAACTTGTTTATTGAAAAATAAACAAGTGTCATTCATAGTGTTAATAATATGATAAACAATAAGTTAGGATTTTTATATGGTATTTTTCAGCTTCATAAATCTTTCACATTGTTTTACCCTGTCGTATCCGAGCATTATCCCGAGCATAAAATCCTGCTCCGGAGTAAGTTCGTTTAATTTCGGGTTAAATGTCCTGACCACATCAACGCATGGCTTTTCACCGAAGTATACATTGATTTTGTTATTGTCGATTTCATGGATTACATAATCAATGTTTTCATGCTGAAGCCTTTGTTCGATTGTGCTGCGGTATTTTGCCTTTTCTGTTGTCAGGATAAGATTTCTGATTCCTTTTTTGTATTCGTAAATATGATGATAAAAAACTCGTAAATCCGTATAGTCACTTTTTATTTTATTGCGTGATGCGGCAGCCCCGAACGGAAGGACTACCCCGCAATTCCCGCCGTAAATGCCGCTGTATAAGTTTGCCGTGTTCACTCTCATCAATTTACCCCGTTATCTTGTTAGGTGTTCCTAACAAAATAATTGTAAGGCATTCCTAACATTTTGTCAAGCGTTTTTGTGGTAATATATTAAAAGCTGAAATTTAAATAGGGAAGAATTATGATTACAACGAATAAATTAACGGTGAGATTCGGTTCACAGACACTTTTTGAAAATGTAAGCATAAAATTTGTACCCGGGAACTGTTACGGGGTAATCGGGGCAAACGGAGCGGGAAAAAGTACGCTTTTAAGGGTTTTGTCCGGCGAAATTGAGCCGACATCGGGTGATATTAGTATATCAAAAGGTCAGAGAATTGCTGTTCTGCGTCAGGATCATTTTGCTTTTGATGATTACAGTGTTATTGATACGGTTATCATGGGTCACAAAAAACTGTATGATATTATGAAAGAACGTGACGCATTGTATGCAAAGCCGGATTTTAACGATGAAGACGGGATAAAGGCTGCACATCTGGAAGAGGAGTTTGCCGAACTTGACGGCTGGCAGGCTGAATCTATGGCAGCGTCTTTGTTGTCGGAGTTGGGAATTCCTGATGAACTGCATTACGAACAGATGAAAAATCTTGCAGGCAGCGAAAAAGTTCGGGTTCTTCTTGCTCAGGCACTTTTCGGCAATCCGGATATCTTGCTGCTTGATGAGCCGACAAACCACCTTGATTTAAATACTATCAACTGGCTTGAAGAATTTCTTATTGAATTTCCGAACCTTGTTATCGTTGTTTCGCATGACAGAAAATTCTTAGACAGAGTTTGTACGCATATTGCGGACATTGATTACAAAAATATTCAGCTCTACACCGGTAACTACACTTTCTGGTCTGAGGCAAGCCAATTAATTAAAAAACAAAAAGAAGAACAGAATAAGAAAACCGAAGAAAAAATGGAAGAACTCAAAGCCTTTATTGCAAGATTCAGTGCAAACGCATCTAAAGCAAAACAGGCAACTTCCAGAAAAAATATGCTGGATAAATTATCTCTTGAAGAAATCAAGCCGTCATCCCGTCAGTATCCGAGAATAAGATTTAATTACAAAAAAATTCCGGGCAAAGATGTTTTGACGGTGAGCGGAATTACAAAATCCGTTGACGGCGAATTATTGTTTAAGAATTTCAGTTTTGAAGTTTATCAGGGTGAAAAAATTGCGTTCATAGCAAAAGACCCTCTGATAATCACGACTTTGTTTGACATTCTTGAGGGGAAAACGCAGCCTGATGCCGGAGAAGTTAAGTGGGGCATAACCGCAACGCATTCATATTTCCCGAAAGACAACAATTTTTATTTTGAATCGGAATTAAACATAATGCAGTGGCTTGCACAGTATTCGCCTGACCAGCATGTAAACTTTTTACGCGGGTATCTTGGCAGAATGCTCTTTTCCGGCGACGATGCGGATAAGAAGGTGAAAGTTCTGTCCGGAGGCGAAAAAGTCCGTTGTATCTTAGCAAAAATGATGATTGAAGAATCAAATGTCATGATATTTGACGAGCCGACAAACCACCTTGATTTGGAAGCAATCACGGCATTGAATAACGCTTTGATTGATTATACGGGAACGGTTCTGTTTACATCGCAGGATTATCAATTTATCCAGACTGTTGCTGACAGAATAATCGAAATTTCTCCTTACGGCTATATTAACCACAGAAGCAAATATGAAGATTATCTTGCAAATCCGGCAATAATCAAGCGTCGAAACGACTTATACAAGATGGCTGTGAAAAAGTAGAATCAGCAGATACAACCGTGAGCATAAAATCTTTTTGAAAAACTGCGGAATATTTTGCCTGCGGAGATTGTTGGAGTTTTATTTCAGCCTCGTATTCAGTCCAGAATTTGTAAAAATCCTCTGTTGAGGTAAATTCACGTTCATATCTTTTTGATAAAGCTTCCAAATCACGCGGTTTCATTTCTTCTATATCGAGCCCGCATTCCCCCCTGTCGAATGCCGCCGCAATATATTTACCGCTGTGGGAAATACTGAAACAAATTCCGCCGTGTTTAAATTTCGGCTTGTCGTTTTCTATTGTAATTTCCGTGTTTTCTATCCTGTAAATCTCTTGTGCTGCTGTTTTTATCAGATATCGCCCGAGTGCATGCTGCACAAACCTTTTCATGGATTTGAATTCACATCCGTCGGTATATTTTCTGAGAAAATCAGAATCATGAGTCTTTAAAAATTCATCGGAATTAATATAGTAAATTTCCATGACAATATAATACTATAAATTTGCAAAATAAAAGCATAAAAATAGTTAAGTGAGAAGAGTGAACATGTCATTCTGAAATGTTAACGGCGGCAGCTGTACGATTGCGGAGTGAAAACCCTCCGGCACTTCGTGCCACCTCCCTTATGAAGTGAGGCATTATATTTCCTCTCCCGAGGGCGGATTTACGGACGGACGATAGTCCGGATAGCGAGCAGATGAAGCCGGCAGAGCGGCAGCTCGGAGGCGATACTCTGTGCCCGCTCCCGCCAATAGCGGGGCGGGGGAGTAAATCCAAGACAGGAGAGGGTTAGGGTGAGGGGGCGGACAGGATAAAAAAGAACAGTAGGTTGTGGTAAATTTTAATTTACCACAACAAAAATGTTTCGGTAATCAGAAATTAAAAAAATCTACATTACTAAAAAGGCTCAACTAATTGTTTTACGCTTTCAGGATGACAA
>JADIND010000103.1 GCA_017694215.1 Candidatus Scatousia excrementipullorum
GCTTTTCACTTAACGCTCCTGTATCATATCCGTATCTCGTTTTAATGCCGGTCATCCATAAAAGTAAACAGATGAGTTTATTTCCGCCTGATGAAACCACCATATCAAACCCGCCTGCTCTTGCCTTAAAAACAAGTTTTAAAAGTTCAAAATATTTATTTTTTCCTTTTACGTCAATCAAAAATAAATCGTCAATAACATCGGTCAAATCTTTAACACTTTTACTCCTCGGTTCAAGTGCAAGAGTAATTTTTGCCTCAGGAAATTCTTTTTTCAAAGAAATTAATGCAGGCAAAAAGAATATTTCATCACCAATCCCGCCAAAATTTATAGCCAGTATTTTATTAATTTTGTTCATGATATAAATTATAATATAAAAAACTTTATTGTTTTAAAAAAGATTGAAAAAAATTTTTGACTGATATAATATAGCAGTATTAAAGGAGAGACTTGTATGGAGACATTAAACAAAAATGAGGGGCTAATTACAAAGATTATCGGGCCTGTTATTGATGTAGAATTTAAACAGGAAGATTTACCTGAAATTTATACTGCATTACATATTTATAAAGAAGACGGCACATATATTGTTGCGGAAGTTCAACAAATGTTAGGCTCAAACAGAGTCAGAACCGTTGCAATGTCTTCAACTGATGGTTTAAAAAGGGGAATGAAGGTTGTTAATACACATGAACCTATCAAAATTCCTGTAGGCAAACCGATTTTAGGAAGAATTTTAAATGTAATAGGCGAACCTGTTGATGAACTCGGACCGGTACAAACCGATACATACCTTCCTATCCACAGAGAATCACCAAGCCTTGTTGACCAGAATACAGATATTGAAATTCTGGAAACAGGTATCAAGGCAATCGACCTTTTACAGCCTTATCAAAAGGGCGGAAAAATTGGTCTTTTCGGAGGTGCAGGTGTTGGTAAAACCGTTTTGATTATGGAATTGATTCATAACATTGCACAGGAACACTCAGGCGTTTCCGTATTCGGCGGTGTTGGTGAAAGAACCCGTGAAGGTAACGACCTCTGGAATGAAATGAAAGAATCAAACGTTATCGATAAAGTTGCATTGATTTACGGTCAGATGAATGAACCGCCTGGAGCCAGAATGAGAGTTGGTCTTTCTGCTCTTACAGCTGCAGAATATTTCAGAGATTTTTCAAAACAGGATGTATTACTGTTTATTGATAACATTTTCAGATTTACGCAAGCCGGTTCTGAAGTATCAGCACTGCTCGGACGTGTTCCTTCTGCAGTAGGTTATCAGCCGACACTTGCTAACGAAATGGGTGAACTCCAAGAAAGAATTACTTCAACAAAAGACGGTTCAATTACATCTGTTCAGGCAATCTATGTTCCGGCAGACGACTTAACTGACCCTGCACCTGCAACTACATTCTCACACCTTGATGCGTCAACCGTTCTTTCAAGAAACATCGCATCTTTGGGTATTTATCCTGCAGTAGATCCGCTTGAATCTAACTCAAGAGCACTTGCTCCAAGCATTATCGGCGAAGAACATTACAACGTGACAAGAAAAGTTCTTGAAATTCTGCAAAAATACAAAGAACTGCAAGATATCATCGCCATTCTCGGTATGGATGAATTGTCAGAAGAAGATAAAGAAACTGTTAACAGAGCAAGAAAAATTCAAAGATTCCTGTCTCAGCCGTTCTTCGTTGCGGAACAATTTTCAGGGATTCCTGGCAAATATGTTAAACTTGAAGATACTGTTCGCGGATTTAAAGAAATTATTGAAGGTAAACATGATGATTTACCAGAACAGGCTTTCTATATGGTAGGAACGATTGAAGAAGCCGTAGAAAAAGCAAAAACATTAAAATAAAATATCGGAAAACAGAGTCTGAAAATTTATTAACTGATAAATTTTCGGACTCAAAATAACGGTTTTGCTGAAAGGGTTTTTATGCATTTAAAAATAATTACACACGAAAAGGTTGTTTTTGATGAAGACGTGGATTCAATCAGAACCCGCGGAGTTGACGGTGAATTCGGAATATTAAAAGGTCATATTCCGGTTATGGCAGCTCTTGATATCGGAGTAACCCGAATTACCCAGAACGGAAATGTCAAAAACTTTTCGACAATGGGCGGAGTATTCCAATTTAAAGATGATGAAGCAATAATTCTCACAAATACTGCTGAAAACGGTGATGAAATTGATGTTACGCGTGCCAGAGCCGCAATGGAAAGAGCAAAGGCAAGATTAGCAGAAAAAGAAGCCTCAAATGACGTAAAAAGAGCAGAAGCGTCACTTGCAAGAGCTATGGCAAGATTAAAAGCATCTTTGAATGAATAATTATATTTTAAACGGATAATCGTCTTTTATCTCCCAGCCGTCATACTCAATTAAAGCGGAACATATTCCTGAATTGTGTGTTTGAGTATGATTTTTACATAAATTCATTAATTCCGAACGCTTTTTTAACAGTCCTGATGAGTTATATGACGGGAAATTGCCGCTTCTAAAAGACATTGTATCACCACTGTAATGAAGATAAAAAGTAAAAATATCTTTGTCAGGTTCATTTGGTTTTCCCAGACAATTATAGTCATATGTAAAATGAATATTGGCACTGTTTTCGTTTGCCCCTCCGGTTACAAATAAAAAACATCCTCCATCTGCAAAAATATGTACAGGAATTGTGTAAGATGTAGCCGTGTACATATTTTGACTCATTTTCTGACATATCCATTCTTTCGAAGTACAATCCTTAATTCCAGTTATATAAGGGTACAAATATGTATGTGCAAATTCATTAACTTCATCAAAATCCATTTGATGTTCCGGAAATTTCCATGATTCAACAGGTCCATGCTCCAGCTTTGCCATATTGAAAGCGTTTTGCATTGTGGAAGAAAACTTTTTTAACCTAATAGGAATTTCTTTTTTCTTATAATTTGCAATAACTGAAGGAAGAGTCATAGCAGCAACGATACCTATTATAGCAATCGTAATCAATACCTCTGCCAGAGTAAAGGCCTGAAACTTTGCCTGATTTATCATATTATACCTCATAAATTTGCTTAACCGTCAATACTATATGCCTAATAATCTATTATTTCAGATTTAATAAACAATTATTATTATCAAAGAGGCTATTATGGAAAATTTAAAAATTAAACTCGGCAAAAGAATTAAAGATTTACGAAAAGCTAAAAATATTACACAGGAAAAACTTGCAGAAATGATTAATATGGACATAACCAGTTTGAGTAAAATCGAAACAGGAAGAAATTATCCACAACCAGAAACCATTGAGAAACTTTCCGAGGCTTTAAATGTCGAAATTTTCCAGTTATTTTCTTTTAATAAATTTAAGTCAACTGACGACTACATAAATGCAATAAATCAAAATCTTAAAGCTATACAAACAGATGAAAATAAATTAAAAATTTTATATAATATTTCGGCATCATTAATATAATTAAGAGTTGACGAACTGAATATGTATAAATATATTTAGCGGATATAATAATTTTATGGAAAAAACATTTTGGAATATTTATAAAACATTTTTCAAAATCGGAACATTGCTTCTTGGCGGCGGATACGTAATATTACCGCTTATGCAGAGTGAAATGGTTGATAAAAAGCACTGGCTGAATGATGATGAGGTTTGTGAATATTATGCTCTCGGACAAAGTGTCCCGGGGATTATTGCGGCAAACATGTCTATATTTGTCGGACACAAACTTTTAGGTAATAAAGGTGCTTTTGCCGCAGCCACAGGAATTATTACGCCTGCTTTTCTTGCTATTGTTCTTATCGCAAACATTTTAAAAGAACTTGTTGAACTTCCGATGATTGAAAGTATCTTCTGGGGGGTCGGAATAGGTGTTATTCTTCTTGTATTTCTTGCTGCAAAAGAGATGTGGAATAAGAGCATTGTGGATAAATTTTCATTTGCAATTTTTGCCGGCTCATTTATCCTTTCCGCGATTTTAAAAGTTTCGCCAATGTTTACGATTATTGCCTCCGCAATTTTCGGAATAATTTACAAGACAGTTATTATGAAAGAGGATAAAAGTTTATGATTTATCTGCAATTATTCTGGGAATTTTTCAAAATAGGTTTATTTTCATTCGGCGGCGGATATGCAACATTACCGTTTCTGTTTCACATAGCAGAAGTTCAAAAATGGTACACCCCGCAGCAGTTATCTGATATGATTGCGGTTTCCTCAATCACTCCAGGCCCTGTTGGGGTAAATGTCGCAACTTATGCCGGATTTTTGACAACCGGAATCTTAGGTTCGCTGCTAGCAACAACTGCGGTAATCCTTCCTTCTTATATTTTAATTATCATAATTTCAAGATTATTGAATAAATTCAGAGAAAATAAAAAAGTTCAGGCTGCCATATACGGGCTAAAACCTGCAGGGTGCGGACTTTTGACAGCTGTAGCTTTTAATATGTTAAAAGACAGTTTTACATTAAAAGGAATGATTTTACTGGCATTTCTTATTATAATAGGATTTGGCAAAAAAAGAGATCCGTTGTTTTATCTTGCAATTTCAGCCATAGCAGGACTTTGTTGCGGATTATTAAGAATAATTTAACTTTTTTAGCAATTTTATGTTTGTTTGTTTTTTATAACAGTAAATAAAAACAGGAGAACAAAAATGATTAGAAAAACAGAAGGCTGTCAGCCACATTTTACTTCAACATTTGTACCTAAACATGCAAAATTACCTCTGCAAAAAGCTGCTGAAGAATTGTCAAAATATTTTGAAGTTAAAGGATTCGGAAACAATCTTTCACCTGCAAAAATCAGAGAAAAAATTGATCTTTCACAGGCCGGAATAAGCATGCAAAAAGATGGTTTTATTGTAGCCGGTAAAGACAGAGAAGCTGATGAATTTATTGCAAGAACTTTACGCAAAGATAATCTTTTTGTAACATACAAACAGGACACTCCGGAAACCATATTTGACGACAACGTTATTGATTTAACAATATAAATTATCAAGCGTGGATTTCCTGATTATTAAAAGAAACTCTATACTGCAGTGCCTGCATAAGGTGCTGCTGTTTTATATCATCTGAACCGTCCAAATCAGCTATTGTTCTTGCAAGTTTTAGAATTCGGTCATAGCGTCTTCCGGAAAGCTGATACTTTACGATTGCGGTTTTAAACAGCTCTTCTCCGGCTTTATCTATTTTGCAATATTTTTTAACCAGTTTTGGTGTAAGCTCGGAATTTGTCAGAATATTTTCACTTTTGTAACGCTCAGCCTGAATTTTTCTTGCTCTTATAACTCTTTTTCTGATTTCCGCTGAAGATTCTTCATTTGCATTACTTTTTAACAATTCATCGCTCGTGAGCCGCGGAACCTCCACCTGCAAATCAATCCTATCCAGAAGCGGCCCTGAAAGTTTTGCCAGATATCTGGTAATCTGGTATTCAGAACATGTACATTGTTTTTCCCTGTCCCCCAGATACCCGCACGGACATGGATTCATTGCACCCAGCAGTATAAACTTTGCCGGATATCTTATAGAATGTTTTGCTCTTGAAATAACAATCTCGTTATCCTCAAGCGGCTGACGCAGAACCTCAAGAACATTTCTTGGAAATTCCACCATTTCATCAAGAAACAAAACACCTCTGTGAGCAAGCGTTATTTCTCCCGGTTTTGGATTGGAACCGCCGCCGATAATTCCGTTTGAAGATGCTGTATGATGTACTGCTCGAAACGGACGCTTTGTCATAAGAGGTTCGTCGTTTGATAAAAGTCCTGATATACTATAAATTTTCGTAAGTTCAATAGCTTCAGACAATTCCAGAGGAGGAAGAATTGAAGCAAAACATTTTGCCATGAGAGTTTTACCGGAACCCGGTGAACCCGACATAAGCATATTATGCCCGCCTGCTGCTGCAATTTCAAGTGCCTTTTTAGCCTTTCTCTGCCCTTTCACATCTTTAAAATCATATATAAAATCTTCATCCAATGATTTTTCAAGGTATTTTTTAACATCAACCTGTGTTACAGGAATCGGATTTTCAATAAAATGATTTACAACATCACATAGAGTTTCTGCACCGTAAACATTTATGCCGTCAACAAGAGCCGCCTCCTTTGCATTTGCAGCAGGAACAATTACATTTTTCAGCCCTGCCTGTTTTAACCCCAGAACCAGCGGCAAAACACCGGTCACACTCCTCAACGCTCCGTCTAACGACAGCTCGCCTATAAAAGCATAATTCTTAATCTTCTCAGGTTCAATAACACATTCTTCAATCAAAATTCCGACAGCAATAGGCAGGTCAAAATTCGTTCCCTCTTTTTTTAAATCAGCAGGGGCAAGATTTATAACAACCTTTTTATCAGGGAATGTATAATTTGAATTTTTAATAGCAGAACGAACTCTTGCCCTTGCCTCATTAATGGCGGCATCAGGCAGTCCGACAATAACAATGGCCGGAAGAGAATTAATTATATCCGTTTCCACATCCACAATATAAGAATCCAGTCCTATAACAGTTGCAGTAGTAACTTTATTTACCATAATTTCAGTTTACAACAAAAAAATAAACAGATATACCTGCCATAATAAAAACTACCGCTAAACATTATTATAACTATATTTCGCTCTAAAATTATTAAGATTTATTAAGAATAATCTATCCAAAAACGCACTTTTTAAATGCAAAATGTTTTTAATAATTCATAGGGGATACAAAATTTCATTTCACAAAAACGAGGAGGAAAAATTATGGGAAACGGAATTGAAGCAGTAAAAAATACTACACAAAACCAACAGCCAAGCACACTAAAAAGAATTGCAGTAACGCTTTCACCGGTCATGGCTGCAGGCGGGATTTTTGCCAAAGCACTGGCAGAAGGCAAAAGTATATCTGATGCCGGAAAAGAAGTAAAAAATGATTTTAATTCAGTTCATGATGCTAATAAAAAAGATTTTAAAAACAATGTCGGAAAAGCAGCAGACAAGATTTACGAACATCCTGTACTGTCATTTTTCGGACTGGGAGCATTGTCATCTGGAATTTGTTTGTTAGACAAAGCAATTAACTAGAAATATAAATAGCATCACTAATCAAAAAGCCTTCCGGTTACGGGAGGCTTTTTACATATAAATCAATTTCTTCATCCGTATTCATCTCGGTCGCCGCTACAAGAATTTTTTTACCATCAAGCTTTATACCACCCAAAATATTTCTTGACTTTAAATTAGAAAGGAACTCGTCAGAATCCGTAACTTCAATAACAAATTCGTTAAAGAAATTTTTATTCAAAGTTTTTATGCCTTTTTGAGAAAGTTTTGCAGACAAATTATGGGCATTTTTAGCAGACAAATATCCGGCCTGCCGAAAACCTTTTTCACCAAGCAGACTCAAATATAATGTAGCCCACAAACCCATCAATGCTTGATTTGAACATATATTACTCGTAGCTTTTTCCCGTTTAATATGTTGCTCACGGGTTTGAATAGTCAGTGTAAAAGCCTGATTCCCGTCTTTGTCAACAGTTCTGCCAGCAAGACGTCCTGGAAGTTGACGCATATATTTTTCTTTACATGCCAGAATTCCTGCATGAGGACCTCCAAAACTCATCGGCATTCCAAGTGTCTGAATATCTGCCGCGACAATATCTGCACCATATTCACAAGGCGGTTTTAATATAGAAAGGGTTGAAATATCACAGCACACTATTAACAAACAGTCAACAGCACTAATTTCTGCTATTTCGCCATAATAATCAGGAGTCTGAATTAATACAGCGGCATAATCAGCAGTATTTTGAGGAATTTCATTAAAATATTCAACCTCAATTCCATTAGCCCAGGTATATGTCTTAACTACCTTCAAATATTCTGGGTTAAGTTTTTCAGACACAAGGACTCTATTCTTTTTTGCAATCCTGACCGCCATTAAAATAGCTTCAGCACACGCACTTGCTCCGTCGTAAACTGTAGCATTTGCAATATCCATTCCGGTCAAACGGCACATCATCGTTTGGAATTCATACATAATTTGCAAAGTACCCTGAGCGATTTCTGCCTGATACGGAGTATATGCCGTTAAAAACTCAAATCGGCCTGCCACCTGTGAAATTGCAGCAGGAATAAATTTATTATAAATTCCTCCGCCGACAAAACTAACATAATCAGTATTATTCTTCTTTGAAAGAGCCTTTATTTGTTTTTGACATTCCATTTCACTAAGAGGATTTCCCAGCTCTAATCCGCTCATTCTTGCATTTGCGGGAATTTGACAGAACAAATCCTCAATGGTTCTTAAACCTATACTCTCAAGCATTTCCGCTCTGGTACTATCATCATGTACTAAAAAATTTTTCATTATTCCAAATCTTCTTTATAATCTTCGTATTCCATCAAATCATCCTGCTCGGACGCTTCACCCGTAGCTTCAATTTTAATAAGCCATCCGGATTTATAAACATCATCATTCAATGTTTCAGGGGAATCAACAAGCGACTCGTTTATTTCAATAACTTTACCGCTTATTGGCATATAAATTTCCGAGGCTGCCTTAACAGATTCAACAGCACCAAAAGATTCTCCCTTTTTAAACTCGTTTCCAACTTCAGGCAATTCAATGAATACGATATCTCCAAGCTGTTCAACTGCATAATCCGTCAAACCGATTGTATAAGTATTATCGTCATTCAAAAGCAGATATTCATGGGATTTTGAACACAAAAGTTTTTCCGTAATACTCATTTTGTCTGTTCTCCTTATATTTTTACTCTGTTATTTTTATTTACAAAAGGTCGTTTTACGACTTCGGCATTGTGTAACTTCTCTCTTATCATAACCTGAACGACAGAACCAATGCAAATATCTTTATCATTTTTTACATAAGCCATAGCAATATTTGCATTCAATATAGGGGAGATTCCACCGCTTGTTATAAAACCAATTTTTTCTCCGTTTTTATAGACCTCATACTCATGACGTGCAATAGATTTATCAAGCATTTTTAAACCGATTAATCTTTTCGTTACCCCGTTTGCAATCTGGGACATTATCACATCCTTGCCGTTATAATCTTCTTTTTTATCCTTAGGAACAGACCAGGATAAACCTGCCTCTATCGGAGTTATATTTTCATTTAAATCATTTCCGTATAAATGGAGTCCTGCTTCAAGTCTCAATGTATCTCTTGCACCGAGACCTATAGGTTTTATGCCGAAATCTTTTCCGTAATCAAGTATTTCATCCCACAATTCTTCCGAAAATTCATTTTCAACCAGAAGTTCATACCCGTCTTCACCGGTATATCCTGTACGGGAAATAAGGAGTTTTTTACCGCATATGCTTGCCGGTTTTATAGAAAACGATTCCTGCAAAGTATCAAGTCCCATTGTTCTCAACAGGGCATCCGCCTTAGGCCCCTGAACAGCAAGAAGTGAATAATTATGAGATTGGTTATCTATTTTCACATCCAAACCCTTTTTATTTCTTACCATCCAATTTAAATCTTCATCAATTCTTGCAGCATTACAGATAATTAAATAGAAATTAATTCCGAGTTTATAAATAATCAAATCATCGATAAGTCCGCCTTTTTTATTTGTAAGCTGGCAGTAAACAGCCTTTTCGTAAGCAAGTTTTGAAATATCCTGCGGTACAATCTTCTGTAAAAAAGCTAAAGAATCTTTTCCTGAAACAAACACTTCTCCCATATGAGAAACATCAAAAATTCCGACATTTTCTCTGACGGTTTTATGTTCTTCTATAATTGATGTGTATTGAACAGGCATATGCCAGCCTGCAAAATCGACCATTTTGGCACCCAGTTTCAAGTGTTTATCGTGTAAAAAAGTTTCTTTAGTCATCTTCCTATTCTCCCCTTTTAATGATATTTTCTACCTAAGAGGCGTATAAGTCAATATATTAACTCTGCGATTGCGGGTCAAGCCCTCAATGACGAAATTAGGCTATACAAAGGATGACTAAACTTATTATTAATCTTATAATCTCCACATCCGGATAAGGGAGGATTTATGGAAAATTATTGTTACACAGTAAACAAAAATCCGTTTTCTTTTAAAGGGATTCTCGGACGAGTTGCATTTTTAGTGACAAGCCTCATACTCTATTTATTATATCTGATTATTATAAGCCTTGTATGCGATAAAGCTTATTATCTTGTAAGAGGTGCCGAAAGTTCACCTTCCATAATTGATATAGCAATATTTAGCATAAGTTCTCTTATTTATTTGTACTGCTATTTTTGCGTAGCTAAAAAAAGAATTCTTGATATTTTATGGCTGCAAACATCAAGTAATAAAGCAGCATTCAGTGCCGGATGTCTTGCGTTCGGGTGCAGTACTGTCGCATTATCAAACATTTTGTTTCCAAGATTAATCAGTCTGATGCTCTTGTTCGGAATATTTTTGATATTATCTGTTGCAAAAAGTGCTTATAAAAAGAATATTGAAACAGACAATGCCGGAACCTAAAGATTAATAAAAAAAGAACCGCCATTTCTGACGGTTCTTCTTTTTATTTGATTCGCGAACTATTTTTTAGTATCGTAGTAATCTCTTACAATACCTTCGTAAGCGTCTTTGTAGATTGCTTTAATATCTTCCATCAACGGATAAGCCGGGTTTGCACCAGTACATTGATCGTCGAATGCCAATTCAACCATTTCGTCTAATTTAGCATTGAAGTCAGCTTCTTTAACACCAAAGTCTTTAATAGAATTTGGAAGGTTAATAGCTTTCATCAATTTATCAATAGAGTCAATCAACAATTCTACTTTTTCATCATCGTTCTTACCGCCTAAGCCAAGTTCATCTGCAATCTGAGCATATTTAGCTTTTGCATTAGGGAACTTGTACTGAGGGAAGATACATTGTTTTTTCGGACAGTCAACAGCGTTGTATTTAATTACCTGTCTGATTAACAATGCGTTAGCAACACCGTGAGGTACGTTGAACATAGCACCTAGTTTATGAGCCATAGAGTGGCACAAACCTAAGAATGCGTTTGCAAATGCCATACCTGCAATAGTTGCTGCATAGTGCATTTTTTCTCTTGCAATCGGATCGTTTGCTCCTTCTTTCCATGATCTTTCAAGATATCTGAATACAAGTTTTGTTGCTTCCAATGCATTTGAATTTGTGAAGTTTGTAGCCATAGCAGATACGTAAGCTTCGATTGAGTGAACCAGAGCGTCAATACCTGATGCAGCTGTCAATCCTTTTGGCATACCGTCAACAAAGTTAGGGTCGATGATTGCCATATTCGGAGTTAATGCATAATCAGCGATTGCGTATTTTACGTGAGTTTCATCGTCTGTGATGATTGCAAACGGTGTAACTTCAGAACCTGTACCTGATGTTGTAGGAATTGCAACCATTGTTGCTTTCTTACCTAATTCAGGAATTCTGCAAATTCTCTTTCTGATATCCATAAATCTCATAGAGATATCTTCAAATACTGTGTCAGGCTGCTCATACATCAACCACATAATCTTAGCAGCATCCATAGGAGAACCGCCGCCGAGTGAAATGATTACATCAGGTTCATAAGGTCTGATGATTTCCATTGCCTGATTAATTGTTGATAATGTCGGATCAGGTTTTACATCAAAGAAAATTTGGTGATCAATACCGATTTCATCCAATACATTAACAATACTGTCAACCGCACCAGAATTGAACAAGAATCTGTCAGTTACAATAAAGGCACGTTTTTTGCCTTGAAGTTCACGAAGAGCTAAATCAACAGCACCTCTTTTGAAGTAAACTTTAGGCGGAACTTTAAACCAGAGCATATTTTCTCTCCTTTCTGCAACTGTCTTGTAGTTCAATAAGTTTTCAACGCCGATGTTACCGGAAACAGCGTTTTTACCCCATGAACCGCATCCAAGAGAAAGTGACGGTTCAAGTTTGAAGTTATATAAGTCACCGATACCGCCCTGTGCTGATGGTGAGTTGATTAATACACGGCAAGCCGGCATTTTTTCTGCAAATTTGTCAACTCTTTCCTGGCTGCGGGTATCTGTATAAAGGTCTGCAGAGTGACCTGCACCGCCTTTAGAAACGAGTTCATATGTCATTTCAGTTGCTTCTTCAAAATCTTTTGCTCTGTACATTGTTAATACAGGAGACAATTTTTCTCTTGAGAACGGATCTTCCCAGTCAACTTTAGGTCTTTCTGCAAGAATAATTTTTGCAGTTTTAGGAATTTTAAATCCGGCAAGTTCTGCAATTTTGTGAGCAGGCTGACCTACAATAGCCGGATGAGCAGTACCGCGTTTCGGATCAATGAACGGAAGCTCTATCATTTTCTTTTCTTCTGCTGCATTAATGAGGTATGCACCTCTGTAGATAAATTCTTTTTTAACTTCTTCATAAACACTGTCAACAACGATAACTGACTGTTCAGAAGCACAAATCATACCATTATCGAAAGTTTTTGACATCATAATTGAAGAAACAGCCATTTTAATATCAGCAGTTTCATCAATAACAGCAGCAGCGTTACCAGGACCTACACCTAATGCAGGATTACCTGATGAGTAAGCGGCCGTAACCATACCAGGACCGCCTGTTGCTAAAATACAAGCGATATCACGGTGTTTCATTAATTGATTTGACAAATCGATTGACGGAACATCAATCCATCCGATAATATCTTCGGGAGCACCGGCTTTTACTGCAGCTTCCAAAACTATTTTTGCAGCTTCGATTGTACATTTTGTAGCTCTAGGGTGTGGTGAGAAGATAATAGCATTTCTTGTTTTCAATGCAATTAAAGATTTGAAAATTGCAGTTGATGTCGGGTTAGTTGTAGGAACGATACCTGCAATAACACCGAGAGGCTCAGCAACTGTTTTGATACCGTTAGCTTTGTCTTCTTTGATAATACCACAGGTTTTTACGTTTTTATGTTTGTTGTAAATATATTCTGATGCAAAGTGGTTTTTGATAATTTTGTCTTCAAGAACGCCCATGCCTGTTTCTTCAACAGCCATTCTTGCTAAAGGAATACGGGCTTTATCAGCAGCTGTAGCAGCAGCTTTGAAGATTGCATCAACCTGTTCCTGAGTAAATGTAGAATAAATTTTTTGAGCTTTTTTAACTCTTTCAATAAGCAATTCTAATTGCTCTGCGTTGTCAACCAGACTAGACTTATTCAAAGTCTTTTCCAGATTTTCAACTGTCTTTTTGCTTTTTGTTGTCATAAGTTTTTTCTCCTTTAAGTAACTTATAATTAATTGCTATTTAATTAATTCCGCACTGAAATAATTTTAACAGGATAATATTAAAATTTCAATTCGTGATTTATTTCACAATTACATTTTATAGCAAATACTTTTAAAAAGCAAGTGTATTTTTTACAATCTTTATTTAATTTTAATATTTTGAGGGTTGAAAGAGAATAAAAAGGATAAGACAATAGGGATGCTAAATATACAAAAACTTCTCTAATTATAGACTTTTTTTAACCATTCACATTTTAAACTCTTCAGACTTGCTGCTCTTCCTGATAACGTTCTTTTCATACAACTTTCAGGAACCGTAGTATTTGTTTTCGAAACGATAGCGGGAGCAGCATCAAGTTTTGCTGTGCAGCCTGTTCTTCCTGCTGAGCCTTTGCCAGCTGCCTTTCGGCCTGGTTTATTGCTGCATCATTAGGATTTTCTGCAGTTGCAGTCGCCTGCGCAGCATCAAGAGCCTGCTGCGCGGTTGCAACGTTACCTTTTGCGGTCTGCAGCCC
>JADIND010000104.1 GCA_017694215.1 Candidatus Scatousia excrementipullorum
GCTTATACATATGGGTTGAGACAAGACCGACTCTTTCCAGAATTAAAGCGGATTTTCTGGAAGCTGTTTCTGAATTATCAAAACTTTCGTAATTATTTAACAGTTTACAATCCGTCCTATCTTACACTTCATGTAATAATAAACATGTTTTTATGTAAACATTATAGATATTTTCTTTACAAAAGTGAATACTTAATTTTGTGGATTTATTAAGTTTATAATTTAAGCTCAAAACATAAAAAAACAGTCCGCCTCCTCCGGTTTTACATTAAACCAGAATAAAGAGGCGAACTTGTTCTATTTTTTCACTATAGAAAGCACATAATTTGAGTTGAAATATTTATTTGCAACTTCGATTATATCACCTTCTGTAACAGAATTTATCAATTCCCCGTAATCCGCAGGAAAATCGTATCCAAGTCCGACTGTTTCAAACCAGCCGATAGTAGAGGCTTTATCGAGGTTAGTTTCCTGTGAAAGTATAAACTGTCCGAGGAGTTTGTCTTTAGCTTCTCTTAATTCTTTTGTGCCGACAAATTCGGTTTTAAGTTTTTGAATTTCAGCCATAAGCATTTCTTGAGCTTTTTCAAGCGTTGCATGGTTTGTACCGATATATACAAGGAAAGCTCCCTTCAGGGCATTAGCAGAATAGCTTGAACCAAGCTGATAAGCAAGCCCTTCCTGATCTCTCAGATTTTTGAAAAGCCTTGAACTCATACCTGAACCCAGAAGGGAATCTATAACCTGAAGGGTTGCGTAATCTTTTTTACTGTCAGAACCCGCAACCTGCCAGCCAAGGAATACCCAGTCTGTATTTGTATCGGAATCAATTTTTGTACATGTTCTTGCGGATGTTACCGGCGTAATTTCACTTTTATGCTCGGTAAGAGAAAATTTTTCTGTATCAGTTGATTTAAACATAGTTGAGAAAGCTTTTACCGTCAAATCTTTGTCTACATTCCCGTTTATGGAAATTGTTATATTTTGTGGATTAAAAATTCTGTTATAAAAGGCAAGAATTTCTTCTCTTGATATCGCAGGAATATTTTTCTCAAACTGTTTTGTCGAATTTGTATACGGGGAATTTTCAAAAATCAGATTTTTGTATTCTTCTATCGCCACCTGCAACGGGATATCTCTTGATTTTTTTATATTATTAACTGTTTCATTTTTAACTTTTTCAATTTCGTAGTTGCTGAAGGTTGCATTATTAATTATTTCATTCAAGAGAGAAAGTGTTTTTTCATACTCATTTTTTGTTGTCAAGACAGTGACTGAAAACGCATCAGAACGAACAGACGGAACAATTTTTATACCGTTATCTTCAAGAATTTGAGCAAGTTCCACAGGTGAATATTTTTTTGTTCCTTTCAGCATTGTTGATGCGGTAAGAGCTGAAACCCCGTATTTGCTCTGGAGGAAATTTCCCCCTTTTGCAAAAATATTTATCGCTATAATTTCATTTGAAGTATTCGGCGTCAGCAATAAAGTAGCACCGTTTGAGAGTTCATATTTACCTGTTGTTTTATTCTCGCTTATAAGTTTTGCGTCAGAAGGTGCTGCCGTCACATTCGAAACTTCAACCTCTTTTGCAGATTCCGGCAAAACGATTGATACCGCTGATTTTTCAATACCGAGATATTTATTCGCAACTCTTTTTACATCTGCAGGAGTAACTTTCTTTATATTTTCAACATAGTCATCGTAAATTTTTATATTGTTGTCAGATGTAACCATAATATAACCGATTTCCTGAGCTATATTTGAGATCGATTCTCTCTGATAATATGTATCTCTTTCAATAATATTTTTTGCAAGACTAACCTGTTCAGGGGTTACTCCGTCTTTTTTAATTTTATTTATTTCCTCAAAAATAGTAGCTTCAAGTTTTTGTAATTTATCCGGAGTAAAGTTTGCGGAAATATAGAAAATTCCGTCATCTTTCGATGTAGAATTTACTGCGGAAATTGAATATGCAAGCTGTAACTTATCTTTTATTTCCTGATAAAATATTGAAGAACGTCCGTCAGCAAGAATAGCCGCAAGAACATCAAGAGCATATGCATCATGTTTATTAATATCAACGCTTCTGAATCCTATCAGCATATATGCGGATTCACTCGGAAGATAAGCAACCTTTCTTGCCTGCTCGGTAAGCTGTTTTTCTTTGGGATATTTTACTGTCGGAGCTTTTGTTTCATTTCCGCTGAAATTCTTCTTGATTAATTCAAGAGCTTTTTCTGTATCAACATCCCCCGCAATAACAGTCACCATATTAGAAGGTGTGTACCAGGTATTATAGAAATTCAGAATTTCATCACGGTGTATTGTTTCTATAATATTTTTTTGCCCGATAACTTTTCTTTTATAAGGATGGTTTGTATAAAGAAGGCTTACTAAATTATCATAAACAACATGGTTCGGTGAATTTTCATCCTTAGAAATTTCTTCCAGCACTACTTTACGTTCTTTTTCAAGTTCCTTGCGTGGAATAAGCGGGTTCAAAAGCATATCTGCATGGAGTTCAAGAGCCTCCTCAAAATCTTTTGACGGAATAGTTATATAATAATGAGTAAAATCTTTACTGGTTGCGGCATTCGTAGTTGCCCCTTTTGACTCAAGAAGTTTGTCAAATTCGCCCGGAGCATGGTTTTTGGAACCTTTAAAAAACAGATGTTCCAAAAAATGTGCAACGCCGTTGTTTGTATCATCCTCATTTATTGAACCCGTCCTAATCCAGGTATCCATTGTAACTATAGGATTTGTTCTAACTTCCTTTATAACAACAGTCTGTCCGTTATCAAGAGTAAAAACAGATTCTGCTGCAAAAACAAACGTACCCGCAAATATTATTGCCAGAGTGATTATTACTTTTTTCATCCATATCCCCCTTATAAAATACTCTTCTATAATTATATAATACTATAAATTTAAATTTGGCAAATATCTTTCCGGATAATTTTCACACAAAAAGGGACACTTTCAAAAGTGTCCCTTTCATACTTTTTTAACTGAACTTATATAGCGAGAGCACTAGCCTCAAGTTCAAGTTCTATCGGAGTTTCGTCAACAGTTTCAATAATTGTTTTGACTTCGTTTTCTTTAACTGCAGCATGAACAGGTGCAACTTTAACAGCTGTATCTACCCTTTGAGTTGACGGAACTGCCGTAACTTTTGGCGGATTTTTCTTTGCCGCCGCAGCTTTCATTGCAGGATCAGGATTTGCCTTCAAATGATGATAATCAGTCATTATTTTGCTGACAAATCTTTTTGTTTCGCTATAAGGAGGAACAGATTTGTATTTTTTTACGTTCCCCGGCCCTGCGTTGTAAGCAGCAAGAGCTAATTCCATAGAGCCGAACATTTTGTACATCATTTTATAATACATAATGCCGCCTTTAATGTTGTCATTTAAAGAATAAGGATTAAGTCCCATTCTTCTTGCCGTGGATGGCATAAGTTGAAAAACTCCTACCGCACCATGACTGCTTCGTGCCTGATGTCTGTAACCGGATTCGGTTTTTGCAATACTTAAAGCGATAGCAGGATCAACTCCCATTTCAATAGCGTGTTTTACTATTGTCGCCTTTACAGTATTAACATCTGCAGCCTGAGCCTGCACACAAGACATTAACACTAACGTAATAGTGAATAGTAATAATTTCTTCAAAATGTAATCCTCTGGTTGTAAATTGGAAATCCTTAAAAGCAAGTTCACTCTCTCTTTGGTGTCAAGTTTTAACTTTTAAGAATATAAAAATTATACATACATCGTATTACAAAAATTTAAAATTTCAACCCTTAACCCAAAAATCACCATGGTTACAAACAAGAAAACTATTGCAGTATAAGGCTTTTAGGTAATTGTAAACTTTTAAAATTTAGTGTAATTTTGACAATATTTAAACAAATTTTATCATATTGTGTATAAAAAATTTTTGTTATATAATTTGTATTATTTTGTAAAAATTTTGAAAGGAAATATTTTAATATGTGTGAAAAAAAATTAGCAACAATCGGAGTATTTGGAGGCTCAGGATTTTATAAATTTCTTGATAATATAGAAGAAGTAAAGGTTGAAACACCTTACGGAATGCCGAGCGACAATCTGTTTATAGGTCAGATAGGCGAGCACAAAGTTGCATTTATGCCAAGACACGGCAGAAATCACACTATATTACCGCACCTTATAAATTACAGAGCAAACGTCTGGGCAATGAAATCAGTCGGTGTGGAAAGAGTAATTTCCCCTTGTGCAGCAGGAAGTCTGCAAAAACATGTTAAACCCGGAGATTTTGTTATATGCGACCAGTTTGTTGACTGGACTGACGGAAGAAAATCAACTTTCTTTGAAGGGCCTGTAACAACTCACCCTTCAGCAGCCGACCCGTATTGTCCGGAAATGAGAGAACTTGCCATAAACACAGCCAACGAACTCGGTATAAATATTCACGAAACAGGTACTGTCGTCGTAATTAACGGGCCGAGATTTTCAACAAAAGCCGAATCTAAATTCTTTACAAATCAAGGTTGGGAAGTTATTAATATGACAGCTTTTCCGGAAGCTTATCTTGTTAAAGAAGCAGATATGTGTCCTTTGAATATTTCATTGATAACAGATTACGATGCAGGACTTGTCGGAGATGTTCCGCCGGTTTCTCATACGGAAGTTATGAAAGTATTTGATTCAAACCTTTCAAAACTGAAAACTCTTTTATTCAATATGATTGAAAAAATTCCTGCACAAAGAGAAAAATGTGATTGTGCATTAACAAAGTCAAAATCTCAAGCATAGGAACTTTCAAAAATGATGTACGGAATAATTAACGGCGTAAATAATGTATTTGCTTTACTGTATCTTATAATTCTAGTAAGAATACTTATAAGCTGGATACCGAAATTAAACCGTGAAAAACAGCCATGGATAACTATTATCATAATTGCAGATGCATATCTCGGCATATTCAGGAGAATAATTCCGCCAATAAGCGGAATCGACTGGTCGCCGATTATTGCACTTATAGTATTGCAGATTATTCAGGGATTAATCAATGCAGTTCTCGGAGCTATATAGCATTTTGAAGTATTAATAAAGTAGAGGGTGGAATAAAAACAGGTTCAATTATGAAAATTATAATATTCGGAGCTACGGAAATAGGATGTCTTCTTGCTACTGAATTTTTTGAAGACCATGATATCACTATTATTGATAAAGAGGAAAATAAAACAGACGAATTTAACAAACTTGATATCAGTTTTGTAGGAGGTAATGTTTGCGACGTATCTGTATTAAAAGAAGCAGACATACAAAATGCCGATGTTTTTATTGCATGTACTGCCATTGATGAAGCCAACATTGTCGCCTGTCTTACAGCAAAAAAAATCGGAGGTATCCGTACAATTTGTTTTATAAGTAAAGAAGAATACAGAAACACTCTTTGCTTTGAAAAAAATAATATGAACTGTGGAGATTTCTTTATAGATTACATCATATGGCCGGAAGAACTTCTTATGCAGGATATATTCAGAATTGTAACTGTTGCGGAAGCTCTTGATGTTGAAAATTTTGCAGACGGTAAAGCCCGTCTTATGGAATACAAAGTAAAACCCAATTTGAGTATTGTCGGGAAAAAAGTTAAAGATTGTAATTTTACCCAGGACACTTTAATTGTCGGGATAACAAGAAACAGCGAACTTTTTATTCCTAACGGAGAAACAGAAATTTTACCGGATGACAAAATTATATTTATGGGAACTTCTCATTCACTGGATATTCTTGCCGGTACATTTTTCCATGAAAAAGAAATCGTTAAAAATGCAGCAATTATAGGCGGCGGAACTGTAGGGCTGATGCTTGCACAGAACCTTGAAATGCTGAAAATTAAAACAAAAATTATTGAAAAAAGCTATGACAGATGTCAGTATATTTCGCAGTATCTGAAAAATACACTTATAATAAACGGCGACGGAACAAATCTTAAACTTCTTGATGAAGAAGAAATCGGCTCTGCCGATGTTGTTATCAGTGTCACAAATAATGATGAAAAAAACCTTCTTTGTTCGCTTTTATCAAAACAACTGGGTGTAAAAAGGGTTGTTGCCAGAGTTGCAAAAGTTTTAAATATTCCGCTGTTTGAAAAAGTAGGGATTGACGTTGCCGTATCTCCGAAGAATTCAGCAATCAGCGAAGTTAAAAATGATTTGGCTGAAAACGATGTCGATATTCTTGCAACAGTTGAGCAAGGACTCGGAGAAGTTCTTGAAATAAAAGTTTCACCGGAATTTCATAATAAAAAAATTATGGAGTTAAAATTTCCTTCACCGGCTATAGTCGGGACAATACAAAGACGCGGACAGGTTATAATTCCTTACGGGCTGACAGAATTGAAAGCTGGAGATACTATGATAATCTTCACAACAGCAGAAGATGCCGGAACCATCAAAGAATTTTTTAATGTCGGAGATGTCGTATGAGATTAACTTATATTGCAAAAGCTCTGAGTATTGTACTCGGATATATTAACATTGCATTTATATTTCCTATAATTGTTGCCTTTATTTACCATGATTATTATTCATTGATTCCATTTGCCGTAACAGGTTTAATTGCATGGTTTTTGAGTATGGGATTAAAATACAGTGTAAAAGGAACCTCTGAACTTGAAAATTTGAATGATATAAAAAAAGGAGAAGCTTTATTTATTGTAACTGTATCCTGGATTATGTTTGCAATAATTGTAGCAATACCTTATTTATTTTACGGGATAAGTCCTGTTGATGCACTTTTTGAATCTGTTTCAGGCATCACGACAACAGGGGCTACAATAATAACCACATATGATTACCCGCAGGCGTTCTTTTTCTGGAGATCATTTGCACAATGGCTCGGAGGTCTGGGAATAATCGTTTTGTTTATTGCGATTTTGCCTCAATTTGCAGTTGCAGGACGTCAGATGTTTTTTGCGGAAGCTCCAGGCCCTACGGAAGATAAGCTCACTCCGAGAATAAGAAACACTGCCTCCGCATTATGGAAAGTTTATGCAGTGCTCACAATAATTTGTATTATGCTGCTGGTAATAGCCGGAATGAATCCTTTTGACGCAGTGTGTAATTCAATGTCAACCCTCTCGGCCGGAGGTTTCTCTCCAAATTCTTTAAGTACAATGGGGTATAATTCTAATTTGATTACATGGATTATGCTGATTTTTATGTTTTTTGCAGGTACAAGTTTTAACCTTTTATATAATGTTATAAAAAAACGAAATTTGTTATTATTTTTTAAGAGTGAGGAATTCAAACTATACTTCTTTATGGTTCTGTTAATGAGCGGATTAATAACAACAGCACTGGTTCTAAACAACGGATACTCAATATTCGAAGGGATAACTCACTCACTCTATCAGGTAATAAGTATAGCAACATCTACCGGAAGTGCCAGCGTTGATTTTGTTCAATGGGATATGACAGCTAAAATACTTTTATTTCTTGTAATGTTTATGGGCTCTTGTTCAAGTTCAGCGGGCGGCGGTATTAAAATGACAAGATGGCTTTTACTTTGGAGAACATTAAAAGCCGAACTGGTCAGAATTTTACATCCTAATGCTGTAATAAATGTAAAAATTGATAATAATAACGTTCCGGCAGATATCATAAGACAAATTGTAATTTTTATAATTTATTATTTTATAATTTTTGCAGTAGGTGCGGTTTTAATATCAATGATTGAACAAAACCCTACTATAGGGCTAGCCGGCTCTATAACTGCACTTGGCAATATCGGCCCCGGATTTGAAACAGTAACAGGACCTATGGGAGGTTTCGCATCTTTACATATCGTTTCAAAATCAATAATGATTCTCTGGATGCTTGTCGGCAGACTTGAAATAATTCCTTTTATGGTACTGTTACAGCCTGATTTTTGGAATTTTAAAGATAAATAGATGGAAACATAAAGCTGCAACAAGGAATCTTTAAATTTTCACCGTTTTTTCTTCGATTTTTTCAATTATCAGGATGATTAAAATGAACAATTAATATGATTTAATCGTTTAATATAATGAAAACAGAAAAATAACAGAGGATTTTTTGTTGAAGGGCATTAACATTCTGAAGATTTACCTTGTTGTAGGTGCTGTATTATTTAGCACAAGTATTGCTTGTGCTGCCGAAAAATACGCTGTTATTGAAAAAGGTGCACATCTTACGATTTCTGATTGTATAAAAATAGCACTTAACAACAGTCCGCTTATTAAACAGGCACATTATAATTACAGGATTTCCAAAGCTGACTTAGGACTTGCAAAATCAGCCTTTTTCCCGACAATAGGTGTCGGGGCAGGATACAATTACAATGCAAATAAAAATAACCGGTACTCAACAAATCAGGATTACTACAGTGCAGAAGCGTCTTTAAATCAATTAATCTGGAATTTTGGTAAGACAAATGCCCGAATAAAAATGCAAAAATTTAACAAAATTGCTGCACTATATACTTTTGACAATGTTGTACTGGATACGATATACGGAGTTAAAAACTACTATTACGCCGTTCTTGCAGCCAAAGCAACCGTTGATATAAACAGGGCAAATGTTCAAATTAACGAAAGAAACTATCAGAGAACAAAAGCTTATTTTGATGAAGGTATCCGTTCAAAAATTGACCTTGTAAATGCTGAAGTTTACCTTAGTGATTCAAAAGTTACGCTGGTTCAGTCGGAAAGAGCTTACCAGAATGCAATCATTGCTTTGAATAATGCAATGTATGTAGCATATACACCGGAATACGAAATCGAAAATACTGAAACTTTTAATTTTAACAAAAATGAAATCCCCGTTAATCTTCAAAAAATTTCTGAAAAAACAGATTTAAGCAAAACGCCGAATCCGGTTTCTGATGCAACTCTTACATCAGGTGTTGAGAAATTGGATGTTATTGAAAATTATAAATTCAAACCTTTTCCATATACATTTGAACAGTGTGTTGAAGAAGCAAACAAAAATCGTCCGGATTTGAAAGCATATGAAGCAACGATTGAAGCAATGAAACAATCTCTCCTTTATATAAAAAGAGAATATTATCCGGAATTAACAGGCTCTGTCGGATACGGATACAGAGATTTGAGCAATACAAATTCTCTGAATGTAGGCGTCAACATCAGCAGCTCTGTAAATATTCTCGGGAAAAAATACGAAATTGACAGCGGCAAGCTGCAGGTAGATTTGGCAAAAAATACCCTTGAAATGGCAAAACAAAATATGTATTTTGATATTCAGGATGCATATGTCAGTATGAAACAATACGAAAAACAAATTCCGCTTCTTGCGGTTAAAGTCAGACAAACTCTTGAAAACCTTGAACTTGCTGACGGCAGATATTCTGTCGGACTCGGAGATTATATCGAACTTCAGGACGCAAAAGTTAATTACAACAATGCACAAAATTCTTACGTTCAAGCAGTGTATAATTATAATGTATCAAGATCAAATTTGGAAAGACTAATTGCCTTACCGCAAGAAATAACAGTAACAGTTGAGGATCAAAAATCATGAAAATAAAAAGAAGATACTTTGTTATATGTATAGCAGTGATAGTTTTTTTCACGGCGGGAATAATTCATCACCTTATGAAGAATCACATTTCTTATGAAACAAGAAAACTTAAACGCTGTACAATAACGCAGGTAGTTGAAGCTTCCGGAACGATTAATCCTGTAAATACGGTATCTGTCGGTTCAACTGTATCAGGTTTGATTGAAAGTATTTATGTTGATTTTAACTCACAGGTAAAAAAAGGACAGCTCCTTGCACAAATCGACCCGAGAACATTTCAGGCAACTGTTGAGCAGCAAAGAGCATCAGTTGCAAATGCTGAAGCTAATGTCGCAAGAATGGAGGCTGTGACTGAAATGGCAAGAAAAACTTATGTAAGGTACAAAAATTTATATGCCAAAAACTTTATAGCAAAAAGTGAACTTGATCAGGCTGAAAGTGATTACCTCTCAAATCTTGCACAGGTCGCCTCGGCAAAAGCACAGGTTACACAGTCCAGAGCAAGTTTGTCGACAGCAGAAACGAACTTGGGTTATACAAAAATTATTGCACCTGTTGACGGAACAATCGTATCAAGAGAAATTGACGTTGGTCAGCCGGTTGCAGCCAGCTTTCAGGCACCTGAATTATTCACAATAGCTCAGGATTTAACAAAAATGCAAATTGAAGTAAGTGTGTCAGAAGCTGATATTGGAAAAGTTGCAGTCGGTCAGGAAGTAACGTATACCCTTGACGGTTATCAGGACAGCGTATTTCAGGGAAAAGTTACCCAGGTAAGAATTTCGCCTACAACTGTTTCCAATGTCGTAACTTATACCGTAATTGTTAATGTTGATAACGAAGATTTAAAACTTATTCCAGGGATGACTGCAAACGTTTCAATAATTACGGATAAGAGTGAAAATGTTCTCTGTGCCCCTAGTCTTGCTCTTAAATACAATCCAAATACTGACGGCACAAGATATAAAACGCAGGGAATCTGGATTCTGCAAAAGAATAAAAAGCCAAAAAGAATTGAGATTGAAACAGGTGCCAGCAATGACACTCAGTTTGAAGTTATTTCGGATGAATTAAAAGAAGGCGACAGAGTTATTACCGGTTCTTCCAATGTGAGAAAGAGTTCACAGGAAGGCGGCAGAAGAAGAGGCCCGAGGATGTTCTGATGAGCCTGATAGAAGTAAAACATGCCATAAAAACCTATCAAACGGGTGAAGACAGTTTTAATGCTTTAAATGATGTTTCACTCAGTATTGAACAGGGCGAATTTGTAGCTATTATGGGAACATCAGGTTCCGGGAAATCAACATTTATGAATATGCTCGGAACACTCGACAAACCTAATTCCGGCAGCTATTACCTTGACGGAATTGACATGCTCTCACTTGATACTAATGCCCTTGCTGAAGTCAGAAACATAAAAATGGGTTTTGTCTTTCAGGGGTTTAACCTTATCTCAAGAACAACCGCACTGGAAAATGTGGAACTCCCAATGATTTATAAAGGGATTCCGGAAGAAGAGCGAATCTCCAGAGCAAAACATGCACTTAAAATTGTAGGACTGGAAAAGCGTGAAGCTCACATGCCGAACCAGATGTCCGGAGGTCAGCAGCAAAGAGTTGCAATAGCCCGTGCTATCGTAAATGATCCGCCTCTTATTCTCGCTGATGAACCGACAGGGAACCTTGATACCAGAACCAGTATTGAGGTTATGGAATTTTTTGTCAATTTAAATGCCAAAATGGGAAAAACAATCGTACTTGTCACGCACGAACCGGATATCGCCGAATACTGCAAACGTATAGTCAGGTTTAAAGACGGAAATATTATATCAGATGAGATTAATCCTAATCCTCATCCTGTTACGACACGAATGGAGGATTATACACTGTGATAGATTTTAAATCGACATTCATAATGGCTGTAAGATCGTTAAAAATAAACAAAATGCGTTCAATGCTTACAAGTCTAGGTATTATTATCGGTGTAAGTGCCGTTATTATTATGCTAGCCGTAGGCTCGGGGGCAAGTATAAGAATTGCAAAAGATATGGAATCTATGGGCAGCAACCTTCTTATGATTCGTTCAGCCTCTGCCAATACGGGCGGTGTCAGAATGGGACTCGGAACAAAGCCATCCCTGACACTTAAAGATGCCGAGATTATAGAAAAACAGGCCAGAGGGATAATGGCCGTTGCCCCATATTCATCAGGAACAGCACAATTAACCTACGGAAATCAAAACTGGTCAACTACAATAGGAGGTACAACCGCATCTTACCTTCTTATAAGAAATTATGAAATTCTGGACGGCAGAAACTTTGTCCCTGAAGATATAAAAAACAATACAAAAGTAGCCATTGTCGGAAACACGGTGGCAACAGAACTTTTCGGAGATATGGATCCGATTAACAAAACAATGAGAATCGGAAATGTTCCGTTTAAAATTATTGCACTGTTAAAAACAAAAGGCCAGAGCGGGATGGGAATGGATCAGGATGACCTCGTATTTATTCCTATTACAACCGCACAGAAGAAAGTTTTCGGGACTGATTTCCCCGGGTCAATAAAAATGATTAACGTAAAAGCACAGAATTCCGATGCAATGGAAATCGCCCAGACAGACATTGATGAAATTCTGACAAAACGCCATAACCTCGGTAAAAATCAGGAAAAAGATTTTGAAATTAGAAATCTTGCGGAAATGCAGGAAACTATAAAGTCTTCTGCCAGAACAATGTCAATTCTTCTCGGAGCAATAGCCTCCGTATCACTGCTTGTAGGCGGTATCGGAATTATGAATATTATGCTTGTATCTG
>JADIND010000105.1 GCA_017694215.1 Candidatus Scatousia excrementipullorum
TTTATACTGTGATAATAAAGAAGCTGTTGATAAAGGAATAACCTATATTTGCAGACGGCTTGACCTGTGTGATAATGTCAAATTGCAGGAGGCTCAAGAAACTCTTGAAATTGCAGTCAGTATGCTTGAAAATAACGATTTGTTCATTGATGCCGCAAACGGAGAAATTGATAAAATAAATTATCAGGGTGTAACCGGTGACTGCTGGCTCCTTGCTGCATTGAACGGGATTGCGGAAACCCCTAACGGTAAAAAGCTTATCTCGGAGTGCATTTCGGTAAACCCTGATACACAGGATGTTACGGTAAAGCTTGAAGGCGGGAAAAAAGAATATCTTATCACTCAGGATGACATTTTAAAATCCGGACGTTTGTCCAAGGGTGATGCGGATTTGAGAGCAATGGAAATCGCCTTTAAACGTTACTATGAAGAAATGCAGCCGCCGCAGACTCTTGACGGCGGGTATGCAGTCAGTGCATTTGAAATTTTAACGGGCAATCAGCCTTCTCTGGTTACAACCGTTGCAGATCCTAATAATCCTCAAAACAGTTATTTGGCACTTGCTGACGGTTTAAATTTTCATGAACTTAATCCGCAGACAATATCTGAATATAAGAACAAACCTTTAATAGTATTAGCCGGCTATTCAGCTCTTGATGAACTTGAAAAATTACAGCCTAATATTGTAATCTGTGCGGATGCAAGAACCTCCGAGTTTGAATCTCATCAATACTGGATAAGGATTGACGGGGATAATATTATTGTTAAGGAATCGCATAACAGTTCAAATGAAAAAGTTTATACACGAGAAGAATTTTTAAATAATTTTAACGGCGGACTTAATGTAATGGTATTGTAACTTTTTTGTAATATTAGCGGGAAAAGGTTAAAGATTTATCCAAATTAAGCCGTAATAAAAGGCATAAAGTTATATTTAGTCCCAAAGGAGTAAGATTATGGAACTAACAAATACTTTTGAAGAAAAAGATTTTCACTTTGTGAAAAATGTGACAATTAATGAATTGTCAAATCATTCATTTCTGACTTCAATGGTCAACTTTATTTCAAGGCTTGATGCAAAAGCAAAGAGCGGAAGAATTATAGTTATGGATGAACAAAAACCTGAAAATACCAGAATTTACACATATCCTAAGTTTTTAGAGATATATGAATCAATGGGATTTGACGGATTTAAACAGTAAGGTAAAGTAAAAAACGGAGTAATTATGGAGTTAAAAAACAAAATGAACAACGAAATTGTATTCATTTCAAGCCAGGATGCAGAAGAAGAACTTTTTGACATGGATTCTTTGCTTTCGGCTATCGATGAAAAAAGAAGCAAAACCGTATCAATTATTGATGCAGACCACCCTGAAGATTCACAGATTTATACTTACAACAAATTTTTAGAAATCTTTGACGACAGCGGACTTGACGGTTTTATTGTGTAACGGTTTATGCTAAAATTCCGGTATGGAATTTAAGCATTATACCGTCATGAAAAATGAAGCTGTTGACGCTCTTGAGTGTCAGCGGGGAAAGCTTTATGTTGACTGCACGCTTGGTGGCGGCGGTCACAGTGAGCTTATTTTGCAAAGAATTTCACCGGAAGGGCGTCTTATTGCTTTTGATGTTGACGAAGACGCAATTTCGGCTGCAGGTGAAAGATTAAAAGATTACAATAACTTAACAATAGTAAAAGATTCGTATGTAAATATTAAGAAAGTTTTACATAATCTCGGTGTTGAAAAAATCAGCGGGGGCGTGCTTTTTGATCTGGGTGCTTCTTATCACCAGTTCAATAAGGCGGAAAGAGGTTTTTCATTTTCAAAAGAAGCACCTCTTGATATGAGGTTTAATCAGGATTCGGATTTTTCTGCCTATGATGTCGTAAATAGTTATTCAGAGGCTGATTTGGTCAGAATTTTTTCCGAGTACGGGGAAGAACATTTTTCAAAAAGAATTGCAAAGAAAATTGTTGAAGAACGCCGTGTAAAAAAGATTTGTACCACAACAGAACTTGCAAACCTTATTGTCGCAGCCACTCCGAGGGTTAAATCCCAAATTCATCCGGCAACAAGAGTGTTTCAGGCAATTCGTATTGAAGTAAATCATGAGTTACAAAATGTTAAAAATACATTGAATGATGTGTTGGATTTGCTCGACATTGGTGCTATAATAAGTGTAATAAGTTTTCACTCGTTGGAGGATAGGATAGTGAAAAACTTGTTCAGGTACCACTCGGCACGGTGTCACTGCGAAAAAAATCAAATGATTTGTACATGCCCGCCGCCAAAGCTGGAACTTGTAAATAAAAAACCTCTTACGGCGTCACAAGAGGAGATATCACAAAATCCGCCGTCAAGAAGTGCAAAGTTAAGAGTCGCCAGATGTATTAACTGAAAGTTGGGACATTTTAAAAGGTAATATTGGGGAATAAAGTTGAATACAGCGAGAGTAAGAGAAGAATACGATTATTCTTATGCTAAAGAGGATTCACTACAGAATCCGATATATCAGGCACCGGTTATAGAAGGTTATTTTCACAGAGAAAATACGGTAAAAGAAATGGCAATAAGAAAAGTAAATAAAACTTTATGCGGAATACTTGGAATATTTATCATGATGGCATTTGTCAGTTATTACTTTGAAATGTCAAATGAAATTACCCTGAATACTTTGAGCCGTCAGGTAAGAACTTTGAATGATGAAAATGCCGAACTACAGAATACTCTCGACCGGTTAAAATCTTTTAATAATGTTGATAATAAAATGGTTCAGTATAATCTGCTGCAAAAAGCGGCCAAGGTTATAGAAGTTCCGGCTGTAGCTTCGGGTGTTGTTCCTGTTGATACTAAAAAAGCTGCTTCCACTTATGTAAACTGGGCAATCGGTTATTAGTTTTTGAATATTCATTTTTCATGCTTATTTTATATGTGTTTTCAAATGCCAAAAATGATTTTTAAACTGTTTGTTTGATTTTATGAAAGGTTTTCAGATTTTTGCCGATAAATAATGTGAGAAAGGAATTATATTATGGCAAGAATTATTGAAGGTGAGAGAAGAATTATCAAAATGTCCGTTGATGATATTATAAATATTGTCCGCGAATACCAGTTAATTACGAGAAATTCATGTTGTTACGAGCATACAAGGGAACTGTTGGAAAAAGCAAGTTTTTCCGTTCCGGAAGATGTCTAGGCGTCTAATAGTATAATTCTCTTTTTCGTTTATGCTAATATAAAAGAAAAGGAGAGTCTTATGAAGAAAAATATTATTACGGTATTACTGGTATTATTTTTGCCGTTAATTGCATACATTTTTATGACTCATTCGGGAAATGAGCCGGTTAATGTTGCGGATGCCGTGACTAATAAACCGCAGATTATAAAGTTTACTTCCTCAATGTGTCTTGACTGTCAGGAAATGAATAAAATTATGCAGGAAATTTATCCCCAATTCAAGGACAGAATTCTGTTAACGGAATATCATGTTCAGGACGGCAAGGCTGCTACTGATGAGCAGATTAAAAAATATAATGTAACACTTGTTCCGACAATTATACTTATAAACTCTCAGGGAGAGCAGGTAAAAAGAATTGAAGGTGCTGTTCCTAAAGAAGAAATGATTACATGTTTAGAGGGATTAAAATAACAAATGGAAAATTATGTTGATTTGTTTACGGGTAATACGAGTGTCATGCTATTGTTCGCCATATCTTTTCTTGGCGGACTAATAGCATCGGTGTCGCCATGTTCGCTCGCAATGCTGCCGATAATCGTCGGTTATGTCGGTGGATATTCGGATGAAAAACCTTTGAAAACATTTTTTCAGCTTGTGTTTTTTATAATGGGTACAGCTATAGTTTTTTCAATTATAGGTATTATTTGTGCCGTGACCGGTAAAGTTTTTGTATCTGTCGGAGGAGCATATTTTAGTCTTATTATTGCAAGTATCATTATGATTATGGGGCTTAAGCTGGTTGGATTTTTAGACTTTGAAATTCCGCTTCTTGTAAAAGAAATGCCTAAAAATAACGGTACAAGTACGGTGTTATACCCTATACTTCTCGGAGGTGTTTTTGCATTAGCGGGTACTCCTTGTTCTACCCCGATACTTGCAGCGATTATGGCCTTTGCCTCCCTTTCGGCAAGTCTTACGCAGGCTGTTATTATGCTATTCTTATTCTCTCTGGGACAGGGAATTATACTGGTGCTTGCAGGTGTATTAACTTCCAAATTGAAAACATGGAAAAATTTTTATAAACTTTCGGATGCACTCTTGAAGATCAGCGGAGTATTATTAATCCTGACTTCAATATATATTTTTTATAAGATTTTTGCCCCTCTTATTGTAAAATAGTGCTTTATGTTGTAAAATATAGGCATATAGAGGACTAAGGAGAAAATTTTTATGAAAACATATGAAGGCCGGCTTGTAGCGGAAGATGAAAAATTTTGTATTATTGTTTCGAGATTTAATGATTTTATAGGTTCAAAACTGCTTGCCGGTGCTGTTGATGAGTTAAGACGACACGGTGTAAGTCAGGAAAATATTGATATTGTAAAAGTTCCTGGTGCTTTTGAGATTCCGATTATGGCTTTGAAATTCGCTAAAACTCATAAATATAATGCGATTATTACGCTCGGTGCAATTATTAAAGGTTCAACTTCACACTATGATTATGTCTGTGCGGAATTAACAAAAGGGATTGCTCAAGTAGCGTTACAAACTGAAGTTCCGGTATTATTCGGAGTTTTGACTACGGAAAATCTGGAACAGGCTATTGAAAGAGCTGGTACAAAGGCCGGTAACAAGGGTGCGGAAGCTGCAAAATCCGCTATTGAAATGGCAAATCTGATTAAATCGGTTTAGTGTTTATTAGTGTATAAAAAGGGGGTTCTATGAGCGACATTATTACGGAATACCGAAATGAGAATACCAAGGATATTGATATTCTGCCTACCATTGAAATGGTCAAAAAAATGAATGACGAGGATAAACTGGTTGCACTTGCCGTTGAAGACGAAGCCGAGCATATAGCGGAAGGTATTGATTTAATAGCAAAGCAATTTTTGAAAGGCGGAAAACTTTATTATTTTGGTGCCGGAACCTCCGGAAGGCTCGGAATTCTGGATGCCTCTGAATGTCCTCCGACATTCAGTGTGCCGAAAGATATGGTGACCGGTTTTATCGCAGGCGGTGATAATGCAATTCGTCATTCTATTGAGGGTGCTGAGGATAATCCGGATTTTGGTTATGAAGATGCAGCCATTTTGAAACCGGATGATGTCGCTGTTGTCATTTCTGCAAGCGGGAATCCTAAATATCTTATGGGTGTTTTAAAACGTGCGGAAGAAGTCGGCTGCAAAACCATCGGTATTACCTGCAACCCTGAAGGCAGAATTGCTGATGAAGCAGGTCTTGTTATTTGTGTCGAAGTCGGGCCCGAAGTAATTGCAGGTTCCAGCAGGCTGAAAGCCGGAACTGCCCAGAAAATGGTTCTGAATATGCTGAGTACCGGTGCTATGATTAAAATCGGCAAAACCTACGAAAACTTTATGATAGATTTGCAGGCTGTGAATGAAAAATTGAAAGATCGTGCAATCAGAATTGTCGCTCAGATTGCAAATGTTCAGCACAGCGAAGCTTTATCGGCACTTTTAAAATGTAACTGGGAAATCAAAACCGCAATTATATCTCTGATGATGAAAATAGATACAGAGGATGCAAGGGCGGAACTTAAAAAGCACGGCGGAGTTTTGAGAAAAATAATTAAATCAAAACTTGCGGTATAGGGAGAAAAGATATGAAATTAACAGTAATCGGTGCAGGATGTTGGGGGCTTACTTTAGCGTGGCTTTTGACTGATAACTTTGATAAAGTGACAGTCTGGGGCAGAGAACAGGATTTGTCAGATGATTTGATAAAAAATAAACATACATTAAAACCTCTTGAAGTTCAGCTTGCTGATAAGGTTGAGGTTACTTCGGATTTATCAGCAGCGATTGAAGGGGCGGATATTATTCTTAATGTTGTGGCTACTTCGGGTACAAGAAATGTTTGTGAAAACCTGAAAAAATCCGGAATCAAGTCCGAACAAATTCTTGTTAACGCTTCAAAGGGTATTGAATTGCCTTCATTGATGAGAATGTCCGAGGTTATCAAAGATGTTCTCCCCGAACAAAAACTTGCAATATTGTCGGGGCCGACTCTTGCCAAAGAAGTTCTTGCCGGTAAACCTACTGCAGCTTGTGTTGCCTGTGAAGATATGCAGGTTGCGGAATTTGTGCAGAGAGCCTGTAATGTTCCTGACAGGTTCCGATTATATACAAACAGTGATGTTATAGGTGTTGAACTTGGCGGAAGTTTGAAAAATGTTATTGCAATAGCCTCAGGTTTTGCACACGAAATGGGGCTGGGTGACAACTGTGCAGGAGCCTTGTTAACCCGCGGTATGGCGGAAATTGTCCGTGTAAGTATTACTCTTGGTGCAAATCCTTCTACCCTTTACGGGCTTTCCGGCATGGGGGATTTGATTGCGACCTGCTCAAGCCCTCTTTCAAGAAACTATACGGTCGGCTCTATGCTCGGTAAAGGTAAAAAAATAGATGATATCTTGCGTGAACTCGGTTCTGTTGCGGAAGGTGTAAAAACCTCCAAAGCAATTTGTGAACTTGCGAAGAAACTTGATATTGATGTTCCGGTTTCGAATGCTATATATGAGGCGGTTTATACCGATATAACTCCAAAAGAACTTTTGTCAAAATTAATGAATAGAAAACTGAAAGAAGAAGAAAGATACGTATAAATGAAATATGCCGTTAAATATTTAAAAAACACTTTTTACCCGTTGGATGTTCCGGACAATATTCATCTTGAAGACGGGCAGCTGGTCATTGTAAGAACTGAAAAGGGTGAAGAAGCTCTAAAAGCAGAACTTCTCAGTCCGGAAATCTCCGCGGTCTGGGAGCAGGCCGGGAATAAGCCGGAGCCTCTTCCGCTGTTAAGAGTATGCACTCAGAGAGATTTGCAGACTCTTGATGATATTAAAAAAGAGGAAGTTGAGTCGTTTTTTAAATGTCAGGCACTTGTCAGACAGCATAAACTCGTTATGAATCTTGTTCAGTGCAGAATAACTTTTGACAGAAGAAAAATAACATTCTACTATACAGCTCCGGAAAGAGTTGATTTCAGGGCTCTGCTGAAAGATTTAACACAGGTATTTACGCGAGTCAGAATTGATTTAAGGCATATAGGGGTGCGTGATGAAACCTCTATTCTCGACGGTGTCGGACTTTGCGGAAGACCTTTCTGCTGTTCCTCATTTTTGAGAAAATTTGCAACGATTAACGTTAAACTTGCAAAAGATCAGGGAATGCCGATTGCTCCGGGTAAAATTTCCGGCACTTGCGGACGTTTATTATGCTGTTTAACTTATGAGTATTCAAACTATATTGACGCTGCAAAAGGTATGCCGCCTGT
>JADIND010000106.1 GCA_017694215.1 Candidatus Scatousia excrementipullorum
GTATAATTCTTGAAATCCTTGATTGTGAAATTTCAAATTCATCAGAAATTTCCCTTAATTTTTTCTCTTTGAAAAATTTATATTCAATAAGTTCCCTTTCACGTTTCGGGAGTTTTTTAATAGCTTCAAGAATATGTACTTTCAATTCACCGAATTCAACATTTTCTTCAGGAGTTTTGTCTTCCGCTTTTATTTGAGTCGGAACATCTGATTCCTGCAATTCATCTATAGAAAGAATAGTTTTATAAACTTCGCATCTTAATTCATCAGCCGAATCGGAAATTGACTCATCAGATTCAATTTGAGCTTTGCGGTTTTTCAACGAATACCATTTATACCTTCGTCTTACTTCATTGCGGATAGCCCATTTTATTGCTGTTGATAAGTATGTTGTGTTAAACGCTTCGGGCTTACTGTTTTTAAAAAGGATATACAGAGTGTGGTTTCCGATATTAATAAGTTCCGGCAGCTCTACAAGATGAGATATCGAAAATTTCTGATACTCAATTTTTGCAATAGTTTCGACTAAACTTTTATATTCCCTTAGATTAACTTTTGAGCCTGCCTGCATGACTATAACATTTAATCCTATTAACAGCGTTTATCCACATTTGTATGATATCAGAAAAAAATTTGTATGACCAGCTAATGTAATTTTACTTAACATAAATTATAACGTAATAAAAAGGAGGATTTAATGAGAGTATTATTCTGTACTGACGGCTCAAAAATAAGTTTCAACGCATTGAACAATTTTGCAAAATGGAGTAAAGGGGCAATAGTTGACGTAATATGCGTAATAGACTGGAGTTTTTTGCCGGATGAAGTTGTCATAGAAGAAGACGGATTTTCAAATTCTTGTGCAAATATTGCAGATAATATATTGAATTATGCTCAACAGGAAATATCAAAAACAAACCTTATTATGGGAAATAAAATTAAAAGGTGCGGAGAAAGTGTTGCCTGCATTTTGGAACAGGCAGAGGCGGAAACTTATGAATTGATAATTATGGGCTCTCATGGAAAGAAAGGGCTGCAAAGATGGCTCGGCTCAGTTTCAAGAGATGTTATAAACAATACCACAGTATCTTCATTTGTATCAAAGCAGCAAAATTATGCACAAAGAATTCTTTTCGCCACTGACGGGACAGACAATTCAACGCATGCTCTGCATGAGGCAATCAAGCTATTAAATTTAAATGAAAAAGAAATTTTTATATGCGTGATATCAGAAAACCCTAATTTACTTTTTCTTGAAGGAACTCTTGACTCACGCTGGCTTATGGAAATTGAAAAACAACAGGAAATATTTGCAGAAAAAACAATAAAAAATGTAATAACAAAGCTTGAAGAATACAACCTTCCGACCAAAAAGAATGCAGTAATAACGGGGCTTCCTGCAGAAAAGATTAACGAATTTGCACAGAAAGAAGGCATAGATCTCATTGTTATGGGAACACGACATAAAAATAACAAAAAAGGCAGATTTCAATTTTCAGTGAGTAAAAAAGTTCTTGAAATCACCAAAAGTGACATTATGATAGTGAAATAAAATAAAAAATAATTTGCAGTTTAAAACAGCACTTTGGTTCTATACATAGAAAGCTTTTTGTAAATAATGTATCTAAAATTTTAATATGCGTCAAAGAGAAAGTAAAAAGGCAGATTTAATATTCAGCCTGCTGGCAAAAGAGCTTAAAACCGAACGCGAAAAACAACAAAAGTCTATAAGATTGCTGGCTTATGAATTTGACATTCAAAAATCACTCATCAGCAGACTTGAGAACGGGATTAATGAACCAAAACTGATATCACTCTGGACACTGTGCGAGGCTCTTAATATTAAACCTTCCGAACTTCTCAAAAGAGTAGAAGAAGATTTACCGGAAGATTTTTCTCTTATTGAAAAGTAAAAGGTTAATAACTATGTCAAAAACCATCAATCCGAGAACAAAAAGCAATATATTAAAAAATACGTTTCAATCAATTTTTTCCGTAAGAAATGATCTTAATTATAAAGTTATTTCAATTTTAGGACTAAAATTTAAAATACACGACAAAAAATTAGACAGCAGGGTTTTATCAGAGAATGAGCGAATTGCACACTGCATAAGCGTAAGCAATCTACACAGAGAAGTTTTTCCAAAATACAAAAACATTAATTACGGAAAAGAAGTAGTCTTAATTGCAACAGGCCCGAGCCTGAAACATTTTATTCCGGTAAAAGATGCTGTTTATGTAGGTGTAAACAGAGCATTTACATATGATAAGGCTAAATTTGATTATCTTTTTGTGCAGGATTATTCTGATGCAACAAGAGAATATTTTGATAATTTTATGGCATATAAGGGAGCCAAAAAGTTCTGCGGTATAGTTGCAGAAGAAATTTGGCCGCAATCAGTTATACCGGAAAGTAAATGTCTGAATGCCGAGAGATATTACGTAGACCCGCCTTTTTACAGAACCCATTTTACAAGAGACATTGCAAATGAAGCAATGGGTGATTCTTATTCAATAGTTTTTCCGGCAATGCAGTTTATACTCTGGACAAATCCGAAACGAATTTATATAGTCGGATGCGACTGCAATACATCCGGACATTTTAACTGTCAAAAAAATAATCTCAATACAGAAAGAGTTATTGAGGGCTGGATTAAGATTAGAGAATTTGCCAAAATACATTATCCCGACACTGAAATCATTTCTGTTAATCCTGTCGGACTAAAAGGGCTTTTTAAAGATATCACAACAACATAAATGCAATGTAACTTTCTTGAAAAAAGAACTTGAATTTAATATAATGGTTTTATGTTTAAATATTACGGGAAATACGCACCATATTTATTTTTGCTGCCAGCGGGCATCGTTTTATTAATATTTTTCTTTATCCCGTTTTTTCAAACATTTATTTTAAGTTTTTACGATTATTCTTCAAGCATATATCATCCGTCATTCGCAGGGTTAGAAAATTATATTAAATTATTTCAAAGCCCGATTTTTTACAAGGTATTATGGAACACTTTCTTATACTTGTTTATTGCAGTGCCGGTTCTGGCAATATTTCCACTGTTTGTAGCAATACTTATAAATCAAAAAATCAGAGGCATAACCTTGTATAAGATACTAATTTATTTTCCTGTAATTGTTTCAATAGTAGTTGCAGCGATAGCATTCAAGTGGCTTTACGCTGATCAGGGGATTTTAAACTATCTGGTAACGGCATGCGGATTTAAGGCAATCGGCTGGCTTACGGATCCGAATTGGGCATTATATTCGGTAATCTGGGTTACAATCTGGAAAGGTATAGGATATTATATGATAATTTATCTTGCTGCATTAATGAGTGTTCCCAAAGAACTCTACGAAGCCTGTGATATTGACGGAGCCGATTTTTTAACAAAACATCTAACCGTTACAATTCCGCATATAATGCCGACAATCGCTCTTGTCACGACAATAAGTGCAATTTCCGCAATGAAAGTTTTTGCGGAAATCTATGTTATGACAAAGGGAGGCCCGCTGAATTCAAGCAAAACCATTGTATATTACATATACGAAAGAGCTTTTGAAAATCTTGATTTAGGATATGCATCTGCAATGGCGGTTGTACTACTTGTTATAGTAATGATATTTTCACTGATAAATATTTTCTGTTTTGAGAAAAATAAATATCAAATTTAATTGAAAGGTTAGACTATTGAAAGGGTTAAAATTAAAAAATTTATACATTCACATAATATTAACAGCGGTATCACTGCTTTCAATATTTCCTTTTATATGGCTTATTTCAACTTCATTAAAAGGACCTGCGGAAAACATATTTGCATATCCTCCCGCAATTATCCCTGAAGATTTTACATGGGCAAATTATATTGGAGTATGGCACAAAGTTGACTTTATCGGATACTTTATAAACAGTATGATTGTTGCCGGCGGCACAGTTCTATTAAACCTTATACTTTCTGCAATGGCAGGCTATCCGCTTGCAAGAATGGAATTTAAGGGAAAAAAGATTGCGTTTTTTTCAATACTTGCAACAATAATGATACCATTTCAGGCAATAATGCTGCCCGTTTACTTGATAACATTAAAATTACACCTTGTTGACAGCGTAAATAATTTTGCAGGATTTATCGGATTAATAATGCCGTTTGCGGTGAGTGCATTCGGAATATTTTTAATGCGGCAGGCCTTTTTGGGAATACCCAGAGAAATGGAAGAAGCGGCTATTGTTGACGGTTGCAGTGTCTGGCAGGTATTTACAAAAGTATTAATACCTATGGTGAAGCCGTCGCTTGCGGTACTTGCAATATTTACATTTATCGGCTCCTGGGGGGAATTTTTGTGGCCAAGTATTGTATTAACAAAAGAATCAATGTACACTCTGCCTGTCGGAGTAAACAACCTGCAGGGAATGTTCAGCTCAAACTGGAGATTTATTGCGGCAGGTTCAATTCTTGCAACAATTCCTATTGTAATATTTTTCCTTGCTATGCAAAGATATTTTATTTCAGGTGAAAATGAAGGGGCAGTAAAAGGATAAATCCATAAATAGTATGAAACTTACAAATCTTCATCAGGGTTAAGGAATAAATGTCTTGATTTACATGTGGCAAAATTTTTCAAGATGGCTTCATCAAGTTCTTCTGTTGCTACGACTTTTCCGTTTTCATATGTGATGTGTGCTTGCAGTTCTAAATCAGGTCCTTCTTCTTCATATCGTTTTCTTACATATTCTCTGCCTTCTTCATCCAACAAAACTCTCTGAGTTACGTCGCTCATAACATCAAACATATATGTCTGTCTAGCAGAATTCGGGTCTTTAGAGCCAATAAGAGTGTTTGCTTTTTCCATTTCCTCATATGCTTCTTTGTAATGCTTCATAGTCTGAAGAAGTACAGCAAGATTGTAGTGAGCCTCATAATTCATCGGACCTAATTCTATTGCTCTGCAATAATTCAAACCCGCAAGATTATAATCCTTATTTAAGTGATAAGCCAGTGCAAGGTTATAAAAAGCATCATAATCATCTTTGAGATATTTAATAGCTTCTTTATAAGCTTTTATAGCTTCCAGAAGAAAATGGCTCTGTTCCGTTATATCTCCGTCAGAGTATATTGACTTTTGGCGATATGCCACCCCCATATTATAATATGCAAGTCCGATATTTGTCTTGTAGCTTCTTAAATTATTAAATACAAACGGAATATAAACAAGCCGTTTTCTTATACCGGTAATATACTGATACTGGTCAATAGCCGTATTAAAATCACCCATCTTTTCAGCAGAAACGATACCATGATCCATTCTCGCAATAACATAATTCGGATTATATTGAATTGCCTTATCATAAGCATCAAGTGCCGAATAATAATCCTCATATGCAATATAAATATTTCCGAGATTTAACCATGCACCATAATGCTCCGGATAATATCCCAGTCCTTTTTTATATAAATCTATAGCCTTTTGAAATTGCGTCTTTCTTAAATATTTATCACCCTGAGCGACGTAATACATTCCGCGGACTTTATTTACCTGCCGCTTATAAAAATTCGGGTACATAAAAATTGAAGCAACAAATGCAACAAATATCAAAAATGAAAAAATTTTTCTTAATCTTATTTTTAGCACACACAGCTCTCCAACCACCATTCTACAAAGAAACAGCCGTACTGGCAACTTTGTATCAAATATTAATTGTAAAGTTATGTTACAAAAATAAACCTATAATGCAATTTTGCTGAAGAAAAATTTTTTATATAAGTAAGGTAGGTTAAAGTTAATATACAATTTGGAGGTTAGGAAATGGCAGGTGAAAATGTCAGTGCAATCAGTCCGTACGGAATGAACCTGTACAGCAATTACGCAAATGCGGTAGGTATTAGCGATTTGTATAGTATAGGCGGAACCGGAGATCTTCTGTCCATGAACGGAAGCGTATTCGGAGGGATGACAATGCCGTTTATGCCGACGTTTGGCGGGAACTGGAATTATGAAAACTATTTCGACAATATGACAAGATATCAGGATTTCATGTACGATTCCCAGATTCATCAGCATCAAAAACGCAGAGAAGTCAATTTCCACGCAAAAGCTCCGGAACTTGCAATAGAAGATCAGGCAGAAATCTTACATGAAAAAATAATGAAAGATGAACAGGAACAGGTAATTCCTGCAATGAAAGCTTATATTGAAAGTGTAAGAAATATCTGCGGACCGGATGCGGATCAGGAATACGTGCTGGGTATGGCTAAATCGATTTACAAACAGATTTACAATACAAGCATATCAGAAGACTTGAGAAAATATGGAAACGGTTCTCTGACTCAGGGATTCTTGCAATCTGTAACTTTAGGATTTGCGAATAAGACAACCGCAGAAGAAAACATTGCAACCATTGACGGACAGCCGGTAGCCCGCTGGGAAAACACAAAGAAACTTATCGGTAACGCAGCAGGCGGTGCAGTCGTCGGTGCAGGCGGTATGTATCTGTTGTCATCTTTAAAAGCATTTAAAGGATTCTTCAAAACAAAACCAATCATTGCAGCAGGTATAGGTGCAGCAGCCGGTTTACTTGCAGCTCTCGGATTCGGAGCTATAAATAAAAGCTCAAACAGAGACTCTTTGCATATGGAACCGCAAACTGCAGAAACTCATCAAGCTTAAATATTTCTTAAATAGTGTGTACTAAAAACGTGTGTGTAGGAGGTTGAAAATTTCAACCTCTTTTTTTTTTGAGTATTTAATAGCAAAAGAACACCCGCACCAAGGAGTAGATGCGGGTATTAACCAGTAAAAGAGACATCAATAACATTATCAAGCTGTTTTTAAAGAAGTCAAATAAAAATTTTAATTTTTGATTTTTAATTAATTTAGTATATAATTTTCTTATGAAGAAGTTTGTGTATCTGGCACTTTTAATAGCATTAACAGTGTTTCCGGTAATAGCCGAGGAATCATTGATTAATGATCAGGCAAATATGCTATATGCCGAAAACAGGCTTGAAGAAGCATTCAGCCTTCTTTTAACGGTTCCTTCCGAAATGCGTTCTCCTCAAAATTGGCTTTTACTTGGCAACATCCTTCATGACAAAAATAAAAATGATGATGCAGAATTTATGTACAATCAGGCACTGGCAAATGATGCTAAATTTTACAGAGCGGCTTACAATCTGGGAAATCTTTATCTTGAACAGGAAAAGCCGAATATGGCCATTGAACAGTACAAAGATGTAATTAAGCTGAAACCTGACTTTGCATATGCTTACTATAATATGGGA
>JADIND010000010.1 GCA_017694215.1 Candidatus Scatousia excrementipullorum
CATATATGCTTACTCTGACGGTTTTGCTACCGTTTTTCGGAAAGCTGGGAGATATTTTCCCGAAAAATAAACTCTATGCTGCAGGATACGGAATTTTTGCGATAGGGGCTTTTTTAAGTATGATTGCTCCAAGTTACGGGCTTCTTATTGCATTCAGATGCTTGGAGGCTCTCGGTGCTTCCATAATGCTTTCAAATGCACAGGCTGTTATTGCACGAATTTTTTCAAAAGAACGCCGCGGAAAAGCTCTCGGCTTAAACGGGTGTCTGGTTGCAATAGGCGGCATGAGCGGGCCTGCCATTGGTGGATTTTTAATAAATTATTTCGGTTGGCATTTCGTTTTTGCTCCGTGTATTCCGTTTGCCTTAATAGGTATGTTTTACAGCTGGAAAATGCTTCCGAATTATGTTAAAAAGAAAAATTTCAGGTTTGATTATCCCGGTTTTATATATTTTACGGTGAGTCTTATGGCACTGCTCCTTGCAATCTCTGAAGGATACCAGTGGGGGTGGACATCTGTTAAGATTATAACTCTGGGCTTAATTACATTGCTTTTTGGCGGGTTATTTTATTTCAGGGATCATAAGATTAATTATCCTTTGATTAATTTTTCAATGTTCGCAATAAAACCGTTTACGTTCGGAAATCTGGCCGTTATGACATCTTATATGGCAATGTATACAAACAGTATATTGCTTCCTTTCTATTTGCAGGAAATTTTGAAATTGGATGCTCTGACTGCAGGGTTATTAATTTTGCCATATTCGGTTACACTGGCTTTTGTCGCACCTGTCTGCGGAAGACTATCCGGTAAATACGGCAGCAGATATCTGACTCTTGCAGGTCCTATTGTTTATATAATTGCTCTATTAATTTTTACGACATTTAATAAATCAACACATATGTGGGAAATTGTTTTTGCCTCGGGGGTAATGGGTATAGGAAACGGTTTATTTCAGTCCCCTTCTAATAATGCTATTATGACAAGCGTTAAAAAATCGGAACTGGGTATTGCTTCAGGGATTCTTTCACTTTCGAGAAATATGGGTAATATTCTCGGGGTTGCTGTTACTATTACGCTTTTTGAAACCTTTAGAGAATTTTTTATTCATCACGGAGAAATTTATGAAAAAGCTTTTCTTAACTCGTATCATATAACTATGTGTTTTGGAATTCTGTTCGGTTTGATGTGTTTTATTTTCGCGTTTATTGCATATAAACCCTCAAAGTCTGCTTAATGTTTTTATGGTAAAATTTGGATATGAGTAAGAAAAAGATTGCTGCTTTATTAATAACTATAGGGTTGCTTGTTGTAGTATTTTATAAAATTGATTTGAGTGAACTTATACAGACATTTAAAGATTTTAATTTTAAAAATATTCGACTGATAGTGCCTTTATATGTTTTAACCTTGTACTTACGCGGTATCAGATGGAAAGCTCTGTTGTTGAATAATTCGAAATATTCAGCTTTACATCTCGGGGAAGTTTTTACGGTTGGGAGTATGTTGAATATTTTTCTTCCCGCAAGGGCCGGCGATGTATATAGAGCATATTACCTGGGGTCGGTGAAGGGTGAGAAAAAGATGAAAGTTTTTGGTTCCATTATCCTTGAACGGACACTTGACGGAATCAGTGTTTTTTTGATGCTGCTTTCGGCAATTTTATTTTATTGTAAACAGGATTGGATTTTGCATATTGCTTACGGTATAGGAACTTTATTTTTTGGCAGTTTAGTTTTCTTTTATATAATATTTAAATTTAATAAAATTGATGCTATCTGCGGATATTTTTCTAAACTTGCACTAAAGCTTCCCAAAAAACTTTCTGCGGGTTTTGTTGTTTTGATAGATAAAATATGCACTCATACAAAATCTTTTATGGAAGGTTTTGAGGTGTTGGATTATTGGAATTACTGGATGCTTGCTTGTGTTTCAAGTCTTGTTGTATGGGGGATTGAGGCTTATGTCGCGTATTTAATTGTTGACAGTTTTTCTCTCGGGCTCGGTTTTTCTGCAGGGCTTTTTGTGTTGAGTTTAATTTCTTTTTCAACAATGATTCCGTCAACTTCGGTATTTCTGGGGCCGTATCAGGTGGCATACATCATGGCTCTCGGAATCTTCGGAATTGAAAAATCTACAGCTCTTGCTGTTTCAACTGTTCATCAGGCTTTGTTAATGCTTATGCTGACATTTATCGGCGGTTATTTCCTTTTAAAATTTAATATTTCTATGAAAGATATTGAAAAAAACAGTGAAAATTAATTATTTTCCTAAATCTTTCGGGAGAAAACCCGTGATGAATTTAAACTTTTTTAAAAATGTCATGATTGACATCTGGAAGGTTTGTTTTTTCTTTTGATTGTAGAGTGTAATTTTATCATTCTTAAGATTAACATCAGTTATAACGTAGCAGTGCCAGGTTTCAAGATTTGGATGTCTGACAAAATATCCTGTGCCGGCAATAAAATTATGCTGCTTCTCAGATTCTGATATAAGGTTCAAAACGATTTTCGCTTCCGCAGTGGAGGACTGCAGTGAGTTTCTCCATGTGCATTCATTTATGCTGCGAGGAGTTTTTCCTGTGAAAATTTTCATAAATCTATGCGGTGAATTGTATTCAAAATTTTCAACAGATTCTGGTATCCTGTTAATCAAAGATTTAAGTGCCGGATGTTTTGCAATGAGTTTATTCATCGCAATTTCTACAGCCTTCAAGGTCGGATTTTCTTTTATGTCATGCATTACAGGATTCCCGTATTTGTCGCTAAGTGTCAGGTTATTTATTTCTTTTTGTGATACAAATATATCTTCTGCTTTTTTATTAACGGACGGAAAATGAATTTTATACTCAGGATAATCCGGATAAATAGATTTTTGGATGTTCTGTTTAAGGATTTTTTGCCCTTTATTTGTTCTTGAAAGCGAATTTAATGTCGCAACAAGGTAGCAGTCGGAAAATATTTGCTGTGCATCTTGCAGCGATTTAATTTCTAATTCATTTATAGGTCTGTATAGTTGGCTTATATTCATCTTTTTATTCCAGATTTTCGTTAAAGTAACCTGTAATGTATTTGAATTTTTTTAAAAATTCTTCAAAAGGAAGTATTAAATCTTCATTTGTACGTTTGTTTTTAAGAGTTATTTCCTGTTTTTCGTTATTTACATGAGTTATTGTAAAACAATGAAAAGATTTTATTCTTTTATCGAATGATAATCCCGATCCTGCGACAAAACTGTAATTATTACCTTCGGTATTTCCCATTTTAGTTAACAAATTATATACTTCAGGTTTATATTTCTTCAATGTAAGGTTTATTGATTTTTCACCGATGCTGACAGGTTTTTTACCGGTAAACATTTCCATAAAGCGGGAAGGAAAATTGTATTCAAATTTTTTCTGAATAAACATTTTCCATACACGGTTGATAAAAGCTTTTTTGGAAGGGTGTTCTTCAATCAGTTTTGACATAGCAATTTCGCAGGTTCTGACAATAGGATTAGTCTGTTTTTCGCTAACCGTTTTGTATTTTTTTAAGTCCTCTGATGTTACTTTATAGATTTCTGCTATACCGTCGATATTTCTAAATG
>JADIND010000107.1 GCA_017694215.1 Candidatus Scatousia excrementipullorum
CAAGAAGAAAGAAATGAACATGATAAAAAACTTATAAGTATAACAAAGTCCTAGCCCCCTTTTTTAAAGGGAGAAGAGAAGGGAAATTTTTTTCATGTCATTCTGAAACGTTAACCGCTGCTGCTCACGGGAATTGTCACTGTTCAGAATCTCTTTCATGTATAGGTTGAGAGATCCTGAACAGCTTGAAAAATAAAGTTTCGCCAGAAATGGCTCAACTGATTTTTCTACGCTTTCAGGATGACATTGCGTGACGGCAAAGCTATTACAAGGTTATTATCAGACGGAATACACTAACACCGGATTAAAAAGAAAGGTAAAAATATGATTATAGAAAAAGAAGATTTTGAGGTAAAAATTAAACCGGAGGATGAAATAATTCTTCTCTCCGAAATTTGTCGTAAATACGATGACTTTGAAGATTTACGCAATCAGCAGCTTACGGATATAAAACTTGTAAGGAATGCTATTTACAACTCACACCTGCAGGGGCAAAACGGCTGGAACAGCAAAATAGAACTCCCTGATATTTATGAACTGGCACAGACTTTGAAATCCCATCTGTGTGAAAATCTTTACTCACATCCGGATGCAATGTTTGATGTATCAGGAACAACTCCGGAAACCCAGGATTATGCAAACCGTCAGAAAGCAATGCTTGTGAATACTTTTGAACAGATGCATCTGGAAAATGAAATAGAAAAAATCGTTGACAGTATTGTCGAAACAGGTGAATGTACACTTTTTGTCGGCTGGGAAACAAATATTAAGCAAATCCGCAGGGCAAAAACAACGGAAGAATTGCTTACTGTTAGCGATAACAAGAATTTTGTCCTTGAAAACAAAGTCGTTTATGATAATGCAAAAGTAAAATACATAAAACCCGAAGATTTTGTCTTTGACAAAACAAACAAGGACAACTGGGACAGCTGTGCGAAAATTTACAGAACCTTCCGCACGCTGGATGATATTTTTTGCGACAAGTCAAATAATCTTTTAACTGATGAAAAACTGGAAAACTTGAAAGGGGTGGTGGCGAACAAAAGATTAAGAAGTGATGAAGAAAGAGGTTTTGAAGGAAACAGACTGGAAATACTCGAATACTGGGGCGACATTGAACTTACAGACGGTACTGTTTTGAAAAACAGACTTATTACCGTTGCAGGACGGCGTGAAATTATCAGATTTGAAACAAATCCTTTTGTAATAAATCCTTTCATACATGCAAATATAATCGAATGCCCGACAACCGGAAGAGGTATTTCTCCTTTGAGGGTTGCTCTTGTTTTAAGCGATATATCATCAACAATATTAAATAAACAAATTGACGCACTTGCTTTGATGATAAATCCGCCTTATCTTGCACCGAAAGGATGCTTTAAAGGTCAACAGGACGTAAGACCGGGCAAAATTATTGAATACGACTCGGCATTAATGACAACGGCACCGGCTCCTTTAAGCTTTGACAAGGCAATGCAGGGCTGGGATTTTTTGAGTTATTTTAAATCGACAATCGAAAGTGCAACAGGTATTTTCAAAAATATGGCAGGAAATCTTCAGACAACGCAGAGAACCGCAACGGAACTGAATTATTCAGTGAGCGGTCAGGAAGCAAGATTGAATATGATGCTGGATGCGATTAACCGGAAAATTATTATTCCGATGGTACAGAAAACAGCAGAAATAATTTCTAATTTTAAACTCGGAAATGAAGTCGTCAGAATTGACAGCCACGGAAAAGCCGTATTTGAAACCATTGACGATAATGTGAGAAATGCAAATTATATTTATCGCTACGGGGACAGAAAAGCTACATTTGAAAGAAAATCCAGACTGAAAGAAATGTTTGAAGTTGTGCAGGCTTTTGCACAACTTCCTGACGTTTCCGAACAAATTGACTGGCTTGAGTGTTTTAAATTTGCACTTGAACAATACGGGATAGAAAATTCAAGCAACTTTCTACTTCAGGATAACAACTAAAAATGGAATACAAACTCTTAAAAGCTCAACGGGAATTTTTGGAAATACCGCACAATTACAGTCTTGATGTTGCGGTATATCAGGGCGGATACGGTTCCGGGAAAACATTTGCCGGTTCATTGCTCGGAATACTTCTCGCCCTTAAATATCCCGGTATCAGAGGACTTGTCGGAGCACAAACTTACACCCTTGTCCGGGATACTACGCTGCAGACTTATTTTGAGCATTTTGAACATATAGGTTTTGTTGAAGGTAAAGATTACGAATGGTCGGCATCTTTGCAAAAACTTACGTTTCAAAACGGTTCGGAGATACTGTTCCGTCATTTTGACGAGCCGAATAAGCTTAAATCCCTCAACTTGGGCTTTGTTGAGATTGAAGAAATGTCCGATGTTCCATATGACACATTTAAGGTTCTTCTCTCCAGAATGCGTCAGCGTGCAAAAAAAGAATGGAAAAATTTTACCTATAGAATATTCGGACACACAAATCCCGAAATGCAAAGGGGCTGGATTTACAAAACATTTGTTGAAAACCCTGCCGTAAATTACCGGCTTATAACTGCTCCGACGACACAGAATATTTATTTGCCTGACGGGTTTTGTGATGAATTGAAAAAAGTTTACGACGAGCAGTATTACAAAATCTTTGTGCTTGCACAAAACGGGGATTATTCAAGCGGGTTAGTTATAAAAGATTTTACCGATGAAAACATTAAAAACATATCTTATCAGCCTGAAATGGATTTGCATATCTCATGTGATTTTAATGTTGATCCGATGTGCTGGGTATTTGCACATAAAACGGAAGATAAAGTGTTCTACTTTGATGAAATCGCAATGGAAAATGCCACAACAGCAATGGCGTGCGAAGAATTTTGCCGCCGCTACCCGAATCATAAAGGGAAAATCATAATCAACGGCGATGCTTCCGGAGATAACAGAAGCTGCACAAGTGAATACACAAACTATGTAATTATAAAAAAGAAACTTCTCCAATACGGCTATGATGTTGATATAAGAATAAAAGCTTATAACCCTCCTATAAAGACCAGAATTGCCGCATTCAACGCCAAAATCAGAAATGCTTACGGTGAAATCTGCCTCTATGTCGATAAAAAGTGTGAAAAACTTCTCTATAACATTTATAACCTTAAATATAAAGAAGGAACCTCCAGAATCGACATTCCAACTTATCAGCAGATAAAACAGTCAAATATGTTGAAATTCCTTTCTCATCCGTTGGATGCGGCATCCTATCTGGTTGACTTTTACTGGCCTATTACGCTGTGAAGAGTATGGGGCGGACAGGATAAACAAGGTCAACAAAGGCTTAGCCACCTTTTCTAAAGTGGGAAAGAAGGGAGATTTTTTTATCATGTCATTCTGAAACGTTAGCCGCTGCGGCTTACGGGAATTGCGACTGTTTAGAATTTCTTTTATATAGGTTGAGAGATCCTGAACAGCTTGAAAAATAGAGTTTCGCCTGAAAAGGCTCAACTAATTTTTCTACACTTTCA
>JADIND010000108.1 GCA_017694215.1 Candidatus Scatousia excrementipullorum
CCGGAGTTGGCTCAGGAGTTGGTTCTGGTGTCGGCTTTTCAGTTGGTTCCGGAGTTGGCTCAGGAGTTGGTGCTTCCGTAGGTTCCGGTGTCGGAACAACTAAGTTGTCGTCGTCATCTTCCCCACCCTGATCTTCAGGAGGGGTAATATCACCGTCAATATCGTAATTCGGATCATCACCCTGTCCGCTGCCGCCGTAATAGTAGTTACGGCCGTCATCGTTAGGGGATGTCATGTTTGTCGGATCTCCGCCTACAGCTTCGACATCTTCCGGTCTTACAGCTTTGACTCTGATTGAGGCATCTCCGCCGTCAAGAGTTTTGATAGCATTAGTAGAGCCGTCAGGGGTAAGTGATGTTTTCCCGTCATCGCCTCTGTGTTTACCCATATTGAAGTAGTAGCCGCCTGCATAAGCGTTATCTGCGATGATTATCAAATCCTGATCAGCATTACCGTGTTCGTCTCTGCCTTCACCACGGCCGTCGATTGTACCGTTGTTAACTTTGACTGTTGAATCCGCAGCGTGTTCGTATTGAGGATTTTCGCTTTCATCCCAGTAACTGCCGAGATCCAGTGCTGTTAATGTAACTTTGTCAGGTGTAACATTATTATTTGGACCATAGTAATCGTTCGGATAATTCGGAACTTCACCTAAATGGTTAATTTCCATATGTTTTCCGCGGGTTGTAATCTTAATGTTATTCTGAGCAGTTGTTTCTTCAATGTATGTATCTCCCGAGAATTCGGCATCAATATCACCTTTTCTTGCAATTATTGCACCAACATTAGTGTTAGCCTTTTTGCCGTTATCATGATCCATACCTTTGATATAAACATTGTTGTCACCAAGAACATCAACGGTTTCTTCCGGTTTATTGATATCCCATTCGTGAGGTCTTGTTGCATCGTCACCGTCGAATATTTTTTCGACGCCGTTTTGTCTGAAGGTTAACTTCTTGTCAGAGGCTCCGACATTGCCGCTTGCAATAATTGATATGCCTGTACCTTCAACGTTCGGTTTCGCTGCATTTTCGGCATAGTTAAGGATGTCATAATCAGTGCCGTTTTTGTTGTTGATGTCATCAGCCAACAAATAAACTTTGCCGTCAGCTTTAGCATAATTCAAATGCATATCTTTATTTGCACTGGCCATGTTAATTAATGAGCCTGTACCTGAACTGTCTGCCGTAATTGTACCGTCAACATTAGTATTAACCGATTTTTGCCAATCACGGGCATTTGTGCCTATTCCGTCCGGAACTGCTTCGCCGATTGCACCGTTATTAACATCCATTACAAGGTTCTTTGTCGTTTTAATGTGAGTTTTTGTAACTCCATAGTTTTTAATATTACCGTTATCAACCGTGAATGTAACGTTGCCGTCAGCGTTAAAGTAATTGTCATTAGTTGTATTGTCACCGATAATTACATCGGATCCTGTGTTATTTACGTCAATAGTACCGCCGTTTGTGGTGGTCGTAATACCCATAAAGTCAGCATCACCGCCGCCGCTGTTAGTAATTGTCAGCGAACTTCCGTTATTGGTGATTCTTCCTGAACTTTCGAGGTTGAAACCTGTTGAGCCGGTGTTGGTCAAAGTAGTTTTACCGGTATTGGTAATTGAACCCTCTGTGTTGAACCCGCCGGAGCCGTTGTTTGTCATTGCAAGAGTACCGGTGTTAACAACTTTGCCGGCTTCTGCAATGTAAAGCCCGTCAGTACCGCTTGCGGAGTTGAGTAAGGTTGCATCACCAGTATTGGTTACAGAACCGTAGATGTTAAATCCTTCGGCACCGTTATTTGTCATCTTAAGTGTGCCGTTGTTAACAACCTGACCGCCCTGTCTTACGTTTAAGCTTGTTCCGTCGTTCAGGAAGGTCATATTACCGCTGACCTGTGTGACAAGCCCTGTTTCACCGACATTTAATTGTCCTGCATTGTTTGTAATATTAACAGTACCGTTAATTGCAGAATTGTTTCTGACTTCGCCGTTAATATTAATACCGTTAGCACCGTGGTTTGTCATTGCAATTAAACCGTTTGAGGCTGAATTGTTTACAAGCATACCTCCAGTGTCAACGGTTATGCCGTTACCTGCAGTGATTACAATTTCACCGTTTGAACCTGCAAACTGATTTCCGCTTGTAGTTCTTGAACTTACAAGCTGATTAAAAAGGGCAGCTGCTTCAGCCTGCGGGTCATGTTCTATAAAATCTTGCGGTCTACCTAATTCATCAAGATTGGTTGGTTCTTTTTTCATGAAGACCGTACTGTCGTTGACACCGGAAAATACCATTGCGGTGTCACCAAAATTTGCAGTTCCTGCATCAATATTTATACCGCCTCTGGCTATAATTCCACCGTCAACAGTTACAACGCCTGTACCTCTTTGGTAGGTGTTACTTTGCCAGTTATTAAAATCTACTGTTGCATTACCGGCAAGAGGTTGATTTACAAATTCATCATATTTAACATCTGTCGGAATACCGTTTTTTAATACAGTATAAGCATCTTGTGTTGGTGTTAATACAGATAAGGAGCCGACATTTAAAACGCCGCTGGAACCAACAACCATACCGTTAGGTGTTACGAATATCAAATGACCATCGGATAAAGCACCATTCTGAGCTTTGAGTGCATTGACTACACCGTTGATGTTAACTTTTCCGTCAACAAGACTGACGAACTTACTAATATCATTCAGTGTATAACCGTGATAAGAATCATCGCCGCTTACACTCGCATTTTCTCTCAAATATTGAAAAATAAAGTTTGCGACATCGCCTTTGTCAAGGACAAAGTTTTCAAAATGTCTAAAACCTGTCTGACCTTTGACAGCTTCCGGTCTTATATCATATCCGCCGGTCTGTTCATTTGGCGTAACGCCGGAAATGTTGGTTACCGCAAATGCTGCACTATAACATGCTGCCTGCAATATTAAGGCTGAACTTACCAATGATACTGCTAATTGTTTTTTACTCATTTTCTTTATTCGCATGCTTTCCTCGATTCTGTATTCGCACATCACTATAAATATATAAACGGTTCAGGGTTGTTAAAAATTTACTGTTTTCGCAAAAAGTTTTACAAAAGTTCATATTTTTTACTCCGGCGTTTTATTTTATTGACTGCTCAAAAGATGTCTGTTTACGGATTTTTGTATTTTGGGGAATGATATGAAAACCCTCACCCGAATTGCTAAATTCACTGCGTTCATTAAGCAATTCAACCCTCTCACAAAGAGAGAGGGTAAAAGAGTTTCAGAATGACATGAGGAAAATCCCCCTTCTCTTCCCCCTTTACAAAAGGGGGCTAAACCTTTGTTGCATTTTTTTATCATGTCTGCCCCCTCTCCCTAACCCTCTCCCCAAAAAGGGGCGAAGGAAAATAATGCCTCCATTCATAAGGGAGGTGGCACGTTAGTGCCGGAGGGTTTCTACTTCCATTTATTCTTTTGAGTTGTCAATGTCCTATTGTTTAAAGAGATAGTTTAATTTTGTATAATAATTATAACATATATATTGAATAAATTCAATATATATATTAAATATATTTAATTTGTGTAATATATTAAGAAATGTAAAGCTAAGTTTGTGGGCTATAAGCCTTACCCTGACTGAATTATATAAAAAAGATGAAAAAAAGTCTAAATTTTTATGCAATTTTTGACGACAAATTTTTTTATTAAAAGTATATAGCGAAGTATAAGTAAAAAATCAATTCTGCACGAGGAATTGAAGAAAGGTGAATTATGAGTGATTTAAATGTGGGTGCACCAAAGCCAACGCTCGTCATGGAAAACAACAAATGTTACCTGAAGATGGTTGATGCAAACGGAAAAGAAGTTAAAATAGAGGTTGATGCTTCTATTTTTACACAAGGTCAGCAAGCCGAAAAAAAAGAAAACATGAACATTCCGGGACTTACGGTTGAACGTTCCAAGGATGAAAACGGAGAAGAAACCGAAAAAGCCTATACCGGTCTTAATGAGGCTACGATTGAAGAAGGCGAAGGTATGCGTAGCCGAAAAGAATACAGAAAGATGCGAAAAGAGATTCAGGCTGATTTGAAGGACTATTTTGAAGAGCAGGGTTATGATGATTACAAAAAGAAATATGCCCGCCAGCAGGCTAAAGATATTGTAAATACCAAAAAAGCTGCTGATAGAGTAATTTCATCTCAGTATTATACAGATGAAGCTGCTTACAAAGCCGCTAAAAAAGCTAATCCTGACTTACGTCACGTATTATTAACTGATTCCGATATGGAAATCCTTAGAGATCAGGAATGGGATGGAGCTTTTGTTGGCAGAGAAAGAGATGAAAACGGTAATATTGTTAAAGAAGGTACTTTAGACAGTGCCAAATTAAAACAGGTTGCAGCTGAAAGAATCGGCTGGGATAATAAACTGGAAATGGAAGAACGTGTTTCTGAAAGTGCAACATTTGCTGATGAAGTCGGTTTGACAAACGGTAAGGTTACACACAGAAAAGCTCGTAAAATAAAAAATCTATATAAGCATATCGGTTTTGACTACCAAAAAGATTTGACCGAAGTTAAAAGAGCTGCTTATGTTGTTGCAACTACATTGGGTGGTGCAGCTGCAGGTAATGCTTTAGCTCGAACCGGTTTAGGACAGGCATCGGGTACAGGAGTTGCTCCTGGAGGTGAGCATGTATCGGAAGTTTGGATGAATGGTGTACTTGTCGGTAAGCAAGTAACTGAACTTCCTGATCAACTCGTGCCGGTAAGTACAGCTCTGTCAGGAGCTAAGGGTGCAGCACTTGGTGCATTAATCGGTGCAGGTATCGGGCTCGCAACTATGGGTAAAGTCGTTAACGATCTAGATAAGAAAAATGATATTCTGCAGGGTATGCCTGTTGACCAGTTCGTTGAAAGAGGCGAAGTCAGCGGTATCAAAGACAGAAAAAACCAGATTATGATGGAAGATACCTTGAGAATGGCTAAAGAAAAAGGTATTACAGACGGTCAGATGATGGCTGCTATCACCGGTGCAAGAGGTGAAAACCAGTGCTTATCTGAAGAAGAACTTATCAAATTATGGAAAGCTGTAAAAGAATATGAACCGGCTCAGAATCCAACCGGCCCGACCGGCCCGACCGGCCCGACCGGTCCTACCGGTCCTACGGGGCCAACTGGTCCAACCGGCCCGACAGGTCCAACCGGTCCGACTGGTCCGACAGAACCGCCTAAACCTCAATATGATATTGAGGAAGAAAAGGCTCCACAGGTTAAAACTCATAAAGTAAATTACGGTGAATATCCATATGCCATTATCGAAGGCAGATACGGTGTTAAACAAGGTACTCCTGAATTCAACGCAATCAGAGATGCTGTTTACGAAGCCAGCGGATATAAACGTAATACTAACTTAAAAGTCGGTGATGAATTTACATTGCCTGAAGTTGAGGTAAACGGTAAAATCTATAAACCAAATGACTTAAAGAATGTTGCTACTGGCAAGGTAATTGACAATGGACTTAAAACTGGTTCGTTAAAGACAGTCATTAAGGCCGGTGATAAATACTACATTATCTATGCTGACGGTGACAAAAAAGGTCAAAGAGTACCAGGTGAACCTGCCTTCGACAGCTGGGATGCCGCTAACAACCGTATCATTGAACTCGGCGACGAAGACGGTGCTCCGCCTCGTAAATAACAAGAGTAATCTTAAAAAACTTATAATTCACAAGAGGTCTGAATTTCAGACCTCTTTTTTTATCCGAACCATGAAATTCCAAGTGCTATTATTGAAAGCAGCAATGCTCCTAAAAATGCACTCCAGAAACCTTCTACCTGTACTCCCGGTACCAGATATGCCACAAACATAAATAACAACGCATTTATTACTAAAATAAATAAACCGAGTGTCAGTATGTTTATCGGTAGTGTAAGAAATATCAGAACCGGCTTGATAAATACATTTATCAATGCAATCACTACAGCTGCTATTAATGCAGTTACAAAGTTTGATATGGTTATTCCGGGCACAACCCAGCCTACAAACATTATCCCGAGTGCAAGCCCTATCCATTTTAATAATAATATTAACATAATATTCTCCTGTTTTTTATAAGTTTATTGCATCGGATAAAGTTTTTCATTGTCTGTTACGGTAATAAAAAAGACCGTCTTTTCAGGCGGTCTTTTGAGTTATGTTATGAATTTCGGTTTTATTCTTTTGTGTATTCTGCATCAATTACATCATCATCTTTTTTGTCTTCGGTATTAGCAGATGAAGCACTGTCGCTGGATGCTGTTCCCTGGTTAGCCTGTTCTTCTTTTTGAACTGCTTCGTAAGCTTTCTGGGAAATGCTGAACATTGTCTGCTGCAAATCTTCTGATAATTTCTTCAATTCGTCAACAGGTTTGTTTTCATCCAGTGCTTTTTGAAGTGCTGCTTTTTGTTCATCAAGTTTTGACTTGTCTGCAGAATCAATTTTACCTTCAAAATCTTTTACGATTCTGTCTGCAGATGCAATCAAGCTGGTTGCATTGTTTTTGATTTCAGCTTCTTCTTTTTTCTTCTTATCTTCAGCAGCGTTTGCTTCAGCTTCTTTAACCATTTTGTCGATATCGGCTTCTGACAGGTTAGAAGAATTTGTGATAGTGATTTTTTGTTCTTTGTTTGTAGCTTTATCTTTAGCTGAAACATTTACAATACCGTTGGCATCAATATCGAACGTAACTTCGATTTGAGGCAATCCTCTCATTGCAGGCGGGATACCGTCAAGTCTGAACATACCTAAAGATTTGTTGTCTTTTGCCATTGGTCTTTCACCCTGAAGAATGTGAATATCAACGGCTGTCTGGTTATTTTCGGCTGTAGAGAATACCTGTGATTTAGAAACAGGTATTGTAGTGTTTCTTGGAACCAGCGGAGTCATAACGCCGCCGAGAGTTTCGATACCTAATGTAAGAGGGGTTACATCAAGCAATACGATATCTTTAACTTCACCGGCGAGTACACCTGCCTGAATTGCAGCACCAACAGCAACAACTTCATCAGGGTTTACTGACTGGTTAGGTTCTTTACCGGTATATTCTTTTACTAACTGCTGAACTGCAGGGATTCTTGAAGAACCGCCGACAAGAACAACTTCGTTAATATCATTTTTTGTAACACCGGCATCTCTTAATGCATTTTCAACAGGTGTTTTACATCTGTTCAAAAGATCACGGCATAAATCTTCAAATTTAGCTCTTGTCAAGCTTAATTCAAGGTGTTTAGGACCGTTTGCGTCAGCAGTAATGAACGGTAAGCTTATGCTTGTTTCCATAACTGATGACAATTCGATTTTAGCTTTTTCTGCTGCTTCCTTAACACGCTGCATAGCCTGTTTATCATTTCTTAAATCGATTCCTTCCTGTTTTTGGAATTCGTCGCAAATCCAATCCATAACTTTCTGGTCAAAGTCGTCACCACCTAAGTGAGTATCACCTGATGTTGAAAGAACTTCATGAACACCGTCACCGATTTCAAGGATTGATACATCAAATGTACCGCCGCCTAAGTCGAATACAAGAACTTTTTCAGATTTTTCTTTTTCAAGACCGTAAGCCAGAGCTGCTGCTGTAGGTTCGTTTACGATACGCAATACATCTAACCCTGCGATTTTACCCGCATCTTTAGTTGCCTGTCTTTGAGCATCGTTAAAGTAAGCAGGAACAGTAATAACAGCTGATGTAACTTTTTCTCCAAGATATGCACTTGCATCATCTGCTAATTTTCTCAAAATCATTGCAGAAATTTCCTGCGGGGTATAGTCTTTTCCGTCTATGTTAACTTTATAATTTTCGCCCATATGTCTTTTTATTGAAGCGATAGTTTTATCAGGGTTCAAAATAGCCTGACGTTTAGCTAACTGACCAACCAATCTTTCTCCCGTTTTAGAAAAACCAACGATAGAAGGGGTTGTTCTTGAACCTTCAGCGTTGGCTATAACTGTAGGCTTGCCGCCTTCCATGACCGCTACAACGGAGTTTGTTGTACCCAAGTCAATACCAATAGTTTTTGCCATAATCAATTATCTCCTTTTTCTTAGATATTATTCATTTGATATTATTGTTATAACATCGTTTTTACTAATTCTTAAAAAAATAAACAAAAAATTAATATTTTATTATTCAGTGTGTATTCTTTCGCATATATCATTCGTTTAGTGTGTACGGTTACTAAAAAGGTACGTTATAAACGTACCTTTTTATATTGTATAAGCGGTATAAAATTTATTATCCCATCAAGTATTTAAGATAAATATAGATTGAACTTAATATAAGTGATGTGAACATAACAATTACGCCGTATTTCATAAAACGCATAAACGATATAGGATGATTATTTGCTGCAGAAGTTTCTGAAACAATAACGTTTGCTGCGGCTCCGATTATAGTCATGTTACCGCCGAGGCATGCACCGAGTGACAGACACCACCATAATGGTTCTGCATAAGCTGCACCCATAACTTTTTCTATTTCTAATATCATAGGAGTCATGGTTGCCGTGTATGGAATATTGTCTATAACTCCGGAGATTATGCCTGACCCCCAGAGGATAATTAATGCCGTTGCCTTTTGCGAACCCTGAGTTACGTTAATAAGCCATTTTGCCATTAACGCAATTCCGCCTGAGGCTTCAAGCCCTCCGACTATTATAAATAAGCCGATAAAGAAGAATATAGTATTCCATTCAACTTCTTTAAATAAATCAGTCGGCTTTTCAAATAATAAAAGAATACTTGCTCCGAGCATTGCCATAATTGAGGTTTCAATATGTGTAACATCATGCATTACAAATCCTATAATTACACCTGTCAAAACAATTAAACTTCTGATTAACAGCGGTTTATTCGTAATTGTTTTTGAATTATCAATTTCGCTTATGGCATTCATTTTTTCTTTGGTTGTAACAAGCTGTTTTCTGAACAAAAGTGCAAGAATTCCTAGTACGGCAAAAAGAATTATCGCAATAATCAGTGTTAAATTATTCACGAAATCCATGAAAGAAAGTCCTGCTGCACTGCCTATGATAATATTTGGCGGGTCGCCTATTAATGTAGCCGTGCCGCCGATATTTGATGCAAATACTTCCGTCATAAGGTATGGCACCGGATTTATATCCAGCTTTTTGGCAGCATAAAATGTTATAGGCATAATCAAAATTACTGTCGTTACGTTATCCAAAAAGGCAGAGGTTACTGCTGTGAATATACCGAGTGCAAAAAGTACGGCAACAGGTTTGCCTTTAGTATGTTTTAATAACTCATTCGCAACCCAGTTAAACATTCCGCTTCTGGTTGCTATGTTTACTATAATCATCATTGATACGAGCAAAAAGATTACGTTGAAATCAATATAATTTATAAAGTATAAATTATTAATGTTACCGTCAATAGTTTTTGTCTGGCTTAATAATCCCAGCAAGATTGTCAAAACTGCTCCGCATAAAGCGATTGTCGCTTTCGGAATTTTTTCCCAGGCTATAAAGACATAAGAAATAATCAGTATTGCCGCGGATATGCACACACTGTTTTGTTGTACAAAAGTCAATAATCCCATTTTTCTAATACCCCGTTTGATTTAACTGATAATATAAATACTATTTTTATTTTCTTTGAAATTCTATATAAAACATGAAGAAAAAGCAATGTTCTATAATAAGCTTACCCCTTTTCCTGCGGGCTTATTGTCTTTTTGGTTTATTCGTGCTAATCTGGTGTTATAAGGATTTGAGGTTATTTAATGAGTAAAAATAATAAATTAGTTGTTTTATTATCCGTTTTAGTGATTCTTATAATAGGCGGCGGGATTTTAGTTTGGTTGATTAATGCAGATACTGTTGCTACGAGCGAGGCTGTTATAGAATCCGAAAAAATTCCGGTAAATGCAGAAGTGAGCGGAAAACTTAAAGATATTTTTGTAAAGCCGAATCAGATAGTTTCAACAGGGCAGCTTGTAGCGGAAATTGAAGTACAACAGACTGTTGCGGCTCCTGCTGTTTCTCAAAAAGAGATGATTGAGTCATCAAAGAAAAAATTGGAAGAAGCTGAAGAAAATCATACCAACTTTGCTATTATGTACAAGGATGGGATTATTTCCCAGCAGGAATATGATGAATCACTGGAAAAACTTGCTTCAGCGAAAGAAGATTATGAAAATAACGTGAGCGGTAAAATTCAACCTTTGCCTAAGACAACAGTTACTACAGTTACCAAGAAAGTTTATGCTCCGAAAGACGGTACTGTAAGTATTAATTTTATTGATAAAGGTGAAAATGCGGTTAAGGACAATCCTATTGTTCTGATAGATACGGATAAACCTAAACTCGTGGCTTATTTTGATACAAAGTTCCGTGAAAATCTTTCTGTTGGCAGTGCTGTTATTATTAAGCCGAATAATTTCAACGGAAAAGTATTTGGCGGAATTATTGAAAGTATTGCTGCAGAACCAGAAATGAGTGCGGATAAAAATTCGCAGGTTATTCCTGTTACAATCAGGTTTAATTCTAATATGAACGGTTATAGTTTTGATAAAAATCAATCATTTTCAGTCAAGCTGAAAAAATAATATTGATATTTGTATTTTGTAACTTTTCGTTAAGTGTCGGGTTTACAATAAAACCTTTTCGGTTATAATTTGATTGAAAAGTATGTATTGAGTTGATTCTATGATAAGTCAGATTAATCCGTCAACAGACAAAACTAATAACAGTTTTTCATATTTTAAAAGTTCTAATCAGGTAAAAAAAGGTTACCGTACGTATCGTTACCATAATATTGACACCCCTACTACAGGTGATAAAATTCGGGCACTTACAGGTTCTGTTATCGGGACGGCTGTTCCTCTTGTTTATTTTGCAAAAAAACAGAACGGTAAAATAAATTCTTTAAAAAAGTTATTTAATATTAAATACGAATTGCCCGAAATGACCGGTATTGCCGCCGGTTCTATTGTAGGCGGTGTGTTATTTGGTATGGCCGGTGAAAATGCTCAAAAAAGAAGACAAAAATTTAATGAAGGTGTTTTTCAGTTTATGAATGTAGTATTGCCGCCGGTTGTTGTTGCTGCTTATATGGCTGTCACTAAAAATAATAAATTTTTAAATAAACCTGTTAATAAACTTGCCGGAATTCTTGTTTCTCTGGCATCCGGCATGTTTTTCGGAGCAAAGGCCTCAAATCTTATAACTGATCCGAAAGACAGATATCCCGACAGAAGACTTAATATGAAAGACGCTATAGCAAATGTTGATGATGTAGTGGGCGGGTTAATTCTTGCAAAATTTCCGCTTATAGATAAGCTGCATATTGAAAAGACTCTTCCGTTTATTTATGCATGGTGCGGATACAGAGCCGGGCAGAATAGTTAAGATTTTGAGAATAAATGTAATATGAGCGATATTCTAACAGCAAAAAAACCGGATTTTCCCGGTTTTTTGCTGTTTTAAATTTTTTAATTTGCAGGGTTTTCAGGTTCTGCGTTAGGCTGGAGTTGTTTTGAATTATCCACAGGAACATCCTCTGCCTGCGGCAATGGCTGCGGTTCTTCCTGAATTTCCTGTTGCGGATTTTGAGGTTCTGCAGTTTCTGCAGGCTGTGCAGGTTCTTCGCTAACCTGCTGCGGCTGTACTTGAGGCTGCTGTACAGGCTGCGGCATAACTGCGTCAGGACCGTCTATCTTGATTTCACCGTTTTCTTCTACAAAATTAATATCTTTTTGCGGTTTTGCCTGAAAAATCATAGGACCTTCATTTACAACATCACGGTTCCTGTTATTAAGTTTTTCTTTTTGTTCTTTTAAATCTTTTGCATCATTTATTTCTTCATAACGGAAACGCTGTTGTTTGATGGAATTCATGTCATGTGTATTAATTCCCTGAAAAGTTTGAATATCGTTGATTACGGAAGGATTGAATGCCGGTGCTGCCATTGCTGTGGAGCATCCTAATAATGCTGTTAAACTTAGAATCATTATTTTTTTCATAAATCTCTCCTTTTACTTTATTCTGAATGTAACGTTTGCAACCGATGTAATTTTCTTTTCGATTGTTGTTGTATCACTTATTCCCATATCTGAAACGCTTGTAGAATCAACCGGCGTAATTTGGAATACTCCCATATTTACGGATTGGATTTTGCCTACTTTATTGTTGGTTGCTTTCAACATTGCGGAGGCTCTGTCTTTTGCATCAGCAGTCGCATCTTCCAGCATTTTTACTTTTTCGTCCGAAAGTTTTGAGTAAAAATACATCGGAGGATATACGTTGATATCTATGCCTTTTGAGATAAGGTTTGTAATATCGGTTGAGATATCTTTTATTTTGTTTACGTCATTTGAACGGATTTCAATGTTTTGAGAAATATTGTAGTATGCAATATCATTGGTAGTTCTTCCGTTATCAAGAACTCTGTAAGTGTTGTACCCGTTGTATGGTTTAAATTCTATTTCAGAATCGTTAATGCCTTTATTTTTTAAATATTCTTTAATAATTGGCATCTGGTTTGAAATTTCTGCATATGCCGCAGCTTTTGTAGGTTTTCTTGTTTGAATTGTAAACTCAAGCATTCCGCTGTCAGATGTCACTGTTTTAGAGGATGAACCGGTTACAAAAATAACATCTTTGGAAAGTGTCGATGTCGCGATTTTTGTTGACCAAACCAGTCCGAGAGCCAGTACCAATGACAAAATTATTACCTGAAATTTTTCAATTTTTTCTAACATATATCCTCCTTTTACCTATGCTAATATGATAGATTATAAATATGTTTTTGAATAGCCCATTATTAACTTTTATTTACAAATAAAATTTTTATAAAGTTATTATGTATATATAAAAAAGTATGATATAATCAATTATCAGTTTGAAAAAGGGGTTTGAAGATGGAAAAATACATTGAAAGGGTTCTAAATTCAGTAAAGGAAAAAGATTCACAGGAAAAAGAGTTTTTACAGGCTGTGGATGAGGTATATTCATCACTTGAGCCGGTTATAAGAATTCATCCGGATTTTGAAAAGTTTGCCATACTTGAGAGAATGGCTGAGCCGGAAAGACTTATTTCTTTCAGAGTTCCATGGGTGAATGACAGTGGAAATATAGTTGTAAACAGAGGTTACAGGGTACAGTTCAGTAGTTTAATAGGGCCTTATAAAGGCGGATTAAGATTCCATGAAAGCGTAAATCAGAGTATTATAAAGTTTCTCGGATTTGAACAAGTTTTTAAGAACGCATTGACGGGGCTTCCTATCGGCGGCGGCAAGGGCGGAAGTGATTTTAACCCGAAAGGTAAGTCGGATAATGAAATAATGCGATTTTGTCAGAGTTTTATGACAGAGCTTCAGCACCATATAGGGCAAGATGTTGATGTCCCTGCAGGGGATATCGGTGTCGGAGCACGAGAAATCGGATATTTGTTCGGACAGTATAAAAGAATTAAAGATGCATATGAAGGCGGAGTTTTGACCGGAAAAGGCCTGTCTTACGGAGGTTCTCTTGCAAGAACGGAGGCCACAGGATACGGCTTGATTTATTTTATGCAGGAAATGCTTAAAAATAATTGTGACCAAACTTTTGCGGAAAAAACAGTTACAATCTCAGGTTCCGGTAATGTTGCTATTTATGCAGCAGAAAAAGTCCTGCAGCTTGGTGCAAAAGTTATTGCAATGAGTGATTCAAACGGATGTATTTATGATGAAGACGGTATTGACCTAGGGCTTATAAAGGAAATTAAAGAGGTAAGACGCGGGCGTATAAAAGAATATATTGAAAGGAATCCTTCGGCAAAATATTTTGAGTCAAAGGATGGTAATTTTCCTATATGGGATATAAAAACCGATATTGCATTACCTTGTGCTACACAGAATGAACTCAATCTTGATTCTGCTAAAAAACTCGTTGCAAACGGCGTTATTGCAATCGGGGAAGGTGCGAATATGCCGACAAGCAAAGATGCAATAGAATATTTTCTTGCAAATAATGTACTTGTAGCACCTGCAAAAGCTGCCAATGCCGGCGGTGTTGCAACTTCAGCAATAGAAATGAGCCAGAACAGCATGAGATATTATTATACTTTTGAGGAAGTTGATGCAAAGCTTGAGAACATTATGAAAGATATTTTTTATTCATGTAAGAATGCTGCTGAAAAATACAATTTAGGCAGAAACTACGTAGCCGGTGCGAATATTGCGGCATTTTTAAAGCTTGCACAGGCTATGATTGAACAGGGCGTTGTCTAATCAGAGCACTTTTTACAGCACTGTTCAGGTTTGCCAAAAATCAGGCGAAATCCGCCGAAGCGTTTTTTCATTGTGCAGTTAACTCCGTTTGTAATTTCTTTTACATCCTGAGTTATTGAATTTACATTATTCATTGTCTGTGTCAGTCCGCGGGTGGCACAGTCAATGCTATGCGTCATGTTTTCAAGGTTTTGGGTTGTCTGTTCAAGATTATCTATTGTTGAATCCAAAGTTTTTTGATTAACGGAGTTATTGACTTTAATTGTAGTGTCCGATAAACTTTGACTCATATTTGAAAGATTTTTTGTTGTGAGTCTTATGTTTGCTTCGTTTGATTTAATTGTCTGTCTTAAATCCTGCAGCAATCCGTCTGCCTGTACAACGGTTTTATTTACGGATTCAGTGATTTCTCCCAGATTATCTATTACAATATCCAGCGAACCGCTTTCTGCGTGTTTCCTGAAAAGACTTTCCCAGTTGGCGGAGGAGTTTCCTTTAATAACGTCACCATTTTTTAATAGTGTTGTTGAGGCCAGTTCAGGTAAATCTATTTCCACATAATCAAAGTCATCTTTGAATGTTCTCACCTGTGCTTTTATGTTTTTGGGAAGTTTTAAATCTTTGGGGTATAACGCTATATGCATTCTTGTTGCGGTGTAGTCATTCACCGGCACGATTTTTGTTACTTTGCCTATTTTAAAACCTTTGAAATATACAGGCATGTGAGCAGAAAACGGTTCAAGTTCCGTGAATTCCGCCTCAATTCTTGTGTAAGTGGTTTCTTTATATAAAAAGATTGCAAGCCAGATTAAAGCCGCAATTAATACTGCTAACATTAAAAATGACAATACGTTTATAAACAGTTTTTTCATAGCAGTATGATAATAAAATTGATTGATTATTTTTACATTGTCTGAAATGCCAATTTATTACGGTATAGTTTCTTAATAACGGAAAATAAACTAATATGAAACTTTGTAAGGGTAATCATCCGGTATCTTCCAGTTATTCATTTGAATTAATGCAGTACAATATTCCGGAAGCCCATTCTTGCAGCGGCTATCTATAAATTCTTTTGAGCCATCCCAGTTAAACTTATAAGGTTCAAATCCTTTTCCTAGCAGATACCTGTATTGGTTCCTGTTAGGATCTGTTGTTTCCGGAATATACATAAAAGCAAAAGCACATTTCCCGCGTGCATTTTCTTCCGAACCGTATTTTTTAAGACATTTTGAAGGGTACGACGTGTAAAATGTCCAGTCTCTTAATGCAAAATCCTGTGATGTTTGCATACTGCCCGCCATAAGTTTTAACGCGGTTCCGTCTTTGAAAAAAAATGTAGGTCTTGCATTTTCATCATATTCGACTTTTATAACAGTCATATAGCTACCTATATATTTGTTAAACCATTTTTCTCCGGTCGAACTTCCGTTGACGGGTTTACCTTCAGAATCAATGTTTACGGAGTTTGAATCGTTATACCAGTATTTCTTATCGCCGTAATCAGCTTCTGCCCTTTGTACGGCTTGATTAATGGCAGAATAAAATTTCATTAGCCGTGTTTCCACAATTCTGTTGTTATTTTTTTGAATAAGTGCCGGCAGTGTTAATGCGGCAACGATACCGATAATACCCAGAGTAATTAAAACTTCAGCCAGAGTGAATGCGGAATTGCAATGAAAAACTTCGGCAAGAGTAAAACCTGAAAACTTAGCGGAGGTATTTAATCGAGCCCCCCCCCCCCCTGGGCGAAATCCTTGCTATGATTGACTTTTGGCATAAAATTGAACCTCCATAATTAATGCTCTTTGTATTCTTATTATA
>JADIND010000109.1 GCA_017694215.1 Candidatus Scatousia excrementipullorum
CCGCAAGAACTGCAGACACTATGCGTTTTGTTTACGATGAAGTCGGGATGAAACTCAATGAATTATATGATAAAGAACCCAGAAAACAATCTTTGATGCAAAAGTTGTTTAATAAAATGATTATGGGTTAGCGAATATATGAAAAGGCTGATTTAAAATCAGCCTTTTTCAAAAGGAATAGAAATGGCTGATACTTATAAAACAATTACCTGTCCTGCCTGCGGACAGACAATGAAAAAAATATTTATCCCCTCTGTCGGGGTTAGTGTTGATATATGTGCTGACGGCTGCGGCGGAATATTCTTTGACAGTCAGGAAATGCAGACAATTACTCAAAAACAGGGCGATATATCTGAAATTCGCGATATTATTAACTCCGGTAATTTCCGACCGGTAGATGAAAGCAGACAGCGAATTTGTTCTGTTTGCGGAAAACCTATGGTAAAAACACCGATTAAAGGTATCGGAATTGAGATTGATACGTGTTATTCCTGCGGCGGAATATTCCTTGATAACGGAGAATACGATGCCATAAGACAGGGAATTAAAACTAAAGATATTAACGATGTGAAATCTCAAAACAATATTAATAATATCAATCAAAATAATACAAACGGAATATCTGACGACTTCGTCCGCGAACTTTACAGGGAAGGTCAGGCTGAAAACCGACGTTTGGAAACAATGCAATGGATTGCCTCCATTCTCAATTCCCGCAGAAGATACGGACGCAGGTTTGATTTATTTGATTTGATGTGGATGATTTTCAGATAACAGCAGATTTCAATTTTTCGATTTTATCTATACTGTCACTTTCAAAGTAAATTCTCAATAGAGGTTCTGTTCCGCTCGGGCGGATGAGTATCCAGCTTGTGGTATCTTCAAGATACAATTTAACTCCATCCTTGGTATCGGTACGTATAACGTTATATTCTCCGATGGATTTTAAATCTTTGTATTTTTCCAGAACAGGCTTGATTTCCTCTTTGTTTTCAAGCTTTTTATCTATTCTGTCATTATAGAATTTACATCCGGCAAATTCATAAAGGTCGTGCTGGAGCTGTTTCAGGGATTTATTTTCATAAGCCATAGCTTCAAGAATAAGCGAATTAGCAAGCAGACCGTCTTTTTCCGGAATATGACCTTTTATACTTAAACCGCCGCTTTCTTCTCCGCCGATTATCGGGTTAAATTTTCTCATTGCTTCTCCCACATGTTTAAAGCCAACAGCGGTTTCTATAACATCAACACCTAATTTTTCGGCGACTTTATCCAGAAGCAGGCTGGCTCCGACAGTTTTAACGAGCGGTCCTTCCATATGTTTATTTTTTTTCAGGTGCATAAGGAGAATTGCTATAATTCCGTTTGGAGAAACGTATTCTCCGTCTTCGTTAATTACTCCGAATCTGTCAGCATCTCCGTCATTTGCCAATCCGATTGAATCAGGTTCTGCTTTGACTTTTTCTATTAATTCTTTGAGATATTTCGGTTTCGGTTCAGGCATTCCCCCGCCGAAATTCGGGTCGTGGTGCATGTGAAGCGTCTCAAACTTTATTCCGTTATTTTCTAAGATTTTGTCAAAGTAGCCGATGCTTGCGGAATACAGTCCGTCAAAGATTATATTTTCACTCAATTCTCTGATTTTTTTGTAATCTACAAGTTTCTGCATGTGGGCAAAATAGTCCGGTTTAAAGTTATAATGTCTGATTTCACCCTTGCCAAAGCTTTTGAATTTTACGCCGAGGTTATACATAATTTCATCCGTAATGTCTGATGTTGCAGGCCCTGCGTAATCAGGAATAAACTTTAATCCGAGATACTCCGGCGGATTGTGTGAGGCTGTGAACATAATTGCACAGGCATTGAGATGTTTTGCACTGTATGCAAGAACAGGGGTCGGGATTACTGATTTACTGTAGAGAACTTCGAAACCGAAATCTGCAAGGATTTCTGCACACTGCATAGAAAAAATGTCAGCCATATTCCTGGGATCATAGCCGATAATTATTTTTTTATTCATCCCGAAGTTATCAAAAATATATTTTGCAATGGCGTTAGTTGCCGTTGTAACATTGTCTGTATTAAAATCTTTTCCGACAATAGCTCTCCAGCCGTCTGTTCCAAATGTAATTCCCATAGATTTGCCCTCATTTCTCATTTTTAATATAATTATAAGTGAAATACGGAGTTAGGCAAATGTTGAAACTGGAACATATAAAAGAAGCTGCATATCTTGGTCCTGAAGCATCGTTTTCTGAGATGGCGAAAGATAAATTTTGTGAAAAATATCAAATTAATCCATACCCGAGACCGCAAAAAACGATAAGGCAGGTCATAGAATATGTTACGGAAACGCCTGAAGCTATAGGGGTTCTGCCGGTTGAAAACTCTATAGAGGGTACTGTTCGGGAAAGCCTTGATACTCTTATGTTATGTGATAATCCGAATATAAAAATTCTTGCAGAAATTGTTATGCCTATAAGACACTGCCTTTTGTCAAGAACAACTGAATTTTATTCAATAACGGGTGTAATTTCACATCCGCAGGCACTTGCACAGTGTCAGAATTTCATACATGATGAACTTCCGCGAAACCTTAATATTATAGAAACAACAAGTACGGCAGAAGCTGCAAGAAGTCTTGCAAACTACAACCTGACTTATGCGGCAATCGGAAGTGAAAAAACAGCAGAGGTTTATAACCTTAATATTCTTAAAGAAAATATAAATGATGACAAATCTAATCAGACACGTTTTGTTCTGATAGGCGAGTATGATACGGAAAAAACAGGACGCGATAAAACTTCTATAGCCTTTTCAACTGATAACAGACCGGGGGCACTGCTTGAGGTATTGAACATCTTTTACAAAAATAATATTAATTTGACTTATATTTCATCAAGACCGTCAAAGCAGAAGTTTGGAGAATACATTTTTGTGGTGAACTTTGACGGACATATAAGGTCTAAGAAAATTTTGAATACACTTTCAGAAGTTAAGGAAAAAACAACATACATGAAGTTTTTCGGCTCTTACGAAAAGTGATTAATACAGAATTAAGTCAGTTAAGCCTTCTGTGTAAGATTGATGACACGAAGAGCCGGAGGTTTTTCGACACTACGTCATTGCTGGCTTGAACCGCAATCGCATTGCCGTCACAACATATGAAAACCCCCGAACCTTTAGGATTCGGGGGGTGATTTTATCTTTCGGAAGATTCCGACAAGTTTTTCAATATTGTATAAGTCGCATCCCATCCGGTTAAACCGCCTGTTGCTTTGTATTTAGCAATATTAGCAGCTCTCTCGGCTTTTGCCTGCTGCTGTTCTTTGTTAAATTTTTCAAGTTTTTTTGCATTTGAATTTCTTTTTTCTACAATCGGATCCGCATAAGCTAAAAATGCTCTGTATTCATTACATCCGTAGCCTGCCTTTACTTTTGACGGATAATTATATGTCAGATAATCGTAAACATTCATCGCTCTTTCTGCGTTTGCCGGTTTGCCTGTTAAAATTTCCCAGAAACTGCCCGGATGTTTTGTTATAACAACAATCATAGCAAGCGGGTTATATCCTGCCTGAATCATCATATCAACACCTGTGATATCAGCTTCTTTATTATCTTTTAAGCTTGTTTTGTTTGTTACAAAATCACTGTAGGTCGCTGTCGTAATAATGTTATCATCGCTTAAATTACTTGTAAGTGCAGCCTTTGCAGCTTCTCTCATTTTATTTTTTGCGTAATGCCCGTTAATAATATGACCGAGTTCGGTCGATATAACCGCTGCGACCTCATTGTCATTGCCGGCATAAGCTAATTCATCACTTGATATGTAAACAACTTTTGTAGTTGCTACATCTGCGTTGTTTCGCTGACCGTTTGCTACCTTAAACGTTGTGTTTGAAGGCAGCCCGTTCTTTGACAAAAGCTGCTGTCCAACTGTAGGAACTCTGTCTGCCGCATTCCACTCAGCAGCAACTGACGGCAATACAAATACAAATGCCGCAAATAATGAAATAATAACCTTTTTCATAATCAACTCCTTTCCTTTCTAATCAACAAATCTGTATTTTATAAGTGCTATTATTGCATGAATACCGTCTTTCCAGGTAATTTTTTTCCCTTCAGAAAATTCTCTGCCGTAATAAGAAACCGGCAGTTCATATAATCTAGCACCACGTTTTAATACTTTTGCGGTAATTTCCGGTTCAAAATCAAATCTGTTTGATTTAATCTCAATACCCTTAATAAAATCAGCTTTAAATGCTTTATAACACGTTTCCATATCGGTCAGCGTAGAACCGTAAAGTACATTGGTCAAAAATGACAAAAATTTATTTCCCAGCAAATGCGTAAACATAAATGAACGGGAAGGTTTGCCGCCGGCAAGCCTTGTTCCGTAACAAACATCAGCATGTCCGTCAAGAATAAGCTTTACAAGCGGCGGATAGTCAACCGGATCATATTCCAAATCAGCGTCCTGTATCAAAATTATATCGCCTGTAGCTTCTTTAAAACCGGTACGCAGTGCTGCACCCTTTCCATGATTATAATCATGGTATAAAACTTTATACGGTAAATCCTTATATAGTTCCCGCGTTCCGTCTGTTGAATAATCATCCACAATGATTATTTCCTTTTCCAGTCCGCAAATATTGGTTTCTTCAACTTTTTTAATAATTTCCTTTAGAGTTGAAACCTCATTATAGACCGGAATTAAAATAGTAACCTTGTTCACCCCTCTGCATCCTTATCTCTGTTTTGTAATATTACAAAAAATATTGTATAATAAAATCAGGTGAAAGTAAAAGGATAGTATTAAAAATGAAACATACCGCAACCCTACCCAAAACACAGGATGAAAAAGGTTCTGATTTAATAAAAAAAAGTCTTTTATTACTTCAGCAGGAAAAATTTGAAAAAGCTAAAGATAATATTATTAAAGCTGAAAACATCTATAAAAAATATGATGCACTTAAACAAATTTCAATATGTCTGAGTATTCGGGGAATGATTGAATATTTAATAGATAAAACCAATATGGAATATGCCCTCTCCCTGTTAGAAGACGGGCATCATATGGCGGAATTGAGCGGAGAATCCACTGCAAAATTATTCTATGAATTTTGCCTCGGAAGTATTGATTTTTGCGAAAATAATAAGGATACTGCCCTTTTACATTACCAGAATGCAAGAAATTATGCGATGAAATCCGACGGATTTGCTCTACTGGGTTATATAACCGCAAGAATTAACCAGCTTCAGAGCGGTTCAGATTTTACTCTGCCTATTCAAAGCGACCCGCTGGTTTCTCTTGTTAAAATCGGACGTTCCATAAATGTCCTTACCGATATCAATGTGTTATTAAAAGTTATTGCGGAAGAAACAAAAATCGCAATGCAGGCTGACAGATGCACCGTATTTTTGTATGACAAAGAAAGAAACGAAATCTGGTCAAAAGTAGCACTCGGTATGGAATCGCAGGAAATAAGATTTCCTGCGGATAAAGGGCTTGCCGGCTATGTTGTAAAAACAGGAGAAACCGTAAATATTCAAGATGCCTACACAGATTCAAGATTCAATCCGGATGTTGATAAACAAACAGGATACAAAACCAAAAACGTTCTTTGTATGCCAATAAAAAATAATAATCAGGAAATCATCGGAGCATTTCAGGTTCTCAATAAAACTCATGGAACTTTCACTAAATCAGATGAGGATTTGCTTGTTGCAATAGGCGGAAGTGCAAGTATCACACTGGAAAATGCTCAATTATTCAAACAGCAGCAGGAACTATATAAAGAACAGAAATTACTGTTCGAAAGTTTCATCAACACCCTCGCGGCCTCAATCGATGCCCGTGACAAAATTACGGCAGGTCATTCCGACAGAGTAAGGCTCTACGCAATGCTTATAGTTGACGCTCTCGGTCTTGATGAAAAACAAAAAGAAATCATTGAAAAAGCCGCTATCCTGCACGATATCGGAAAAATCGGCATAAGAGATTCTGTACTGCAAAAAGAAGGAAAACTGACCGATGAAGAATATAGACATATTCAGGAACATGTTCAGATTACTCACAATATCTTAGAAAAAATTTACAAAACCGAAGATTTTAAACAAATCGACGAAATTGCGTGTTCTCATCACGAAAAATACGACGGAACAGGATATTTCAGACATCTCAAGGGCGAAGAAATTCCTTACGGAGGAAGAATCCTTGCGGTATCCGATGTGTTCGATGCAATTACATCCCGCCGCCATTACCGTGACAAAATGCCTATCGCCAATGTAGTGAATATACTTATCAACGATTCGGGCACTCATTTTGATAAAAGTATTGTAGATGTATTTTTAAATAACATATCGGTTGACAAAATCGTAAAAGTGTTCTTAACTGAAAATCACAGCAGGTTCAAATCAGAAGATCAAAAAATTCTCTCAAAATATAATCTGATTGATATATACAACTTTATAAACAAAGAAAAACTTACCCGAAAAGAGCAAACAGCGGTAGATTTATTTAATTTCTACTACTCCAGACACACAGAAAACAACGGGGATTCATAAACTTAATGATAAATAAAAAACTTGTTCTGACAGCATTTATATTATTAAATACCGCAATGTGCGTATTTGCGGCAGGTTTTGAGGATATCAAGCCCGCAGATCCGTTTGCGGATAATCAGCCGGAACAAAATGAAATTCATATGAGTATCCCTAAAAAAGCAACCCTTACAAAAAATGATGTCCATAACCATTATGCAATAGGTCTTGAAAGGTTTATCCAGTGTAACGTGAAATCTTCTTACATGGATTTTCGAATTCTTATACAAACGATTGCATCTAATGATTATGCATATATGCTTATGGCTGATAAAATGGCAGATCTGGGATTTTTCAGTCTGTCGGAACTTGCCCTTTCAAAAGTTTCCGATGAAGATATCTCATATGTCACGGCTGATGACATAAAAAGATTTTACTATCCTGCAGTCGAATTAAACCCGAAAGATGAAATATACCTTGCGGAAATGTTTTCCAATATTATCTACAATGCCCAGAGCAAAGAAGCTACGGCAGAATTATTAAAAAATCAAGAACTCTTAACAACATCGGATTATGCAAATTATATTGTGGCATTAGGTTCGCTGAAATCCGGAAACAGCAAAGATGCCGCAAAATATATTGATAACGCTATTGAAAAAAATCCGCAAAATATAAATTACAAAAAATTAAAAGCAGAAATTGCTATCCAAAATGACAAATTCGGAACTGCATTAAAATTAATAAATGAAATAAAAGAAGCACCGCTCCTGACAGCAGACTACAAAAACAAAGTAAATTCTCTTGAACAGTATGTTCTTTATAAAACCGAAAAACAGGAATACCTGAAAAAATATCACCTTGCATACTATTACTATTATGAAGGAGAATTGACAAAATCCGTCAGAACACTTCAAAACACCGTTTCAACCAAAAAGAAACACAATAAAGTAATTTATGCACTTCTTGCAAGAGTTTACTATGATACTAAAGAGTACGAAAAAGCGGAAAGTTTTGCACAAAAAGCATACAACCTTGATAAAGGGAACTCTCTTGCCCTGACGGTACTCGGAGATATCGCAAGCAGAAACGGTGATTACGAAACCGCGTCAAAATACTATGAAAAAGCGGCTTCCAACGATAAAAAATCAACTGCGGCATTAATAAAAGTTGCTGAAACTTACAGAAAACTTAATAAAAATGATAAAGCAGACGATATTTACGCAAAAATATTAAAAGAACATTCGGATTGCCCCATGGCATACTATAATGTTGCCCTGAAAGATTCATCCAGAAAAACAGAATACCTCAAAAAAGCCGTTGCCCTTGATATATCTTTCACGGACGGCTGGCTTGAACTTGCAAAAACAGCTCTGGACAAGAGTTTATTTGATACCGCAAAAAAATATCTTACAATAGCTAAATATATTGACGAAAATAATTTTAAATACTATTATTATCAAGGACTGCTATGTAAAGCACAGGGGCTTTCGCAGGATGCGTATTTCAATTTCAAAAAAACGCTTACCCTGAATCCTGATTTTAAACCGGCCAAAGAGGAATTAAGCATATGACCAAAAAGAATATTTTAATAGTTGAAGATCATGAATTAACAAGATTCGGCCTGAAAACTGCATTTGAAGGCGTTGACTTTGTCGGAGAACTCTATGAAGCCGAATCTGCTGAAAAAGCTCTTGAAATATTCAACGAACACAATATAGATGTGGTCATAATGGATTTGGGACTTCCTGCAATGAACGGAATTGACGCAACAAAAAGAATCCGTTCCTCAAACAAAGATGTAAAAGTTATCATTCTGACATCACATAATGATGAAAAAGAAGTTTTGAACAGTTTAAGAGCAGGTGCTAACGCATATTGCTCAAAAGAGATAAACCCGCAAAGGCTCATACAGGTAGTACAATCCGTAGCCGATGGTGCAGCCTGGTTTGATCCGAGTATCGCACATATTGTCCTCAAAGCAACTGCAAATTCACCTGTCATAGACAGCGAAAACAACAGCAAAGCTTATGATTTAACATCAAGAGAAACTCAAATTCTGAAACTTATGACAGAAGGTTACAGCAACATGGAAATCGCACAAATTCTTGTCATAAGTATAAATACAACCAAAGCCCATGTCGCAAATATTCTGCAGAAATTAGAAGTTGATGACAGATTACAGGCAGCATTAAAAGCACTGAAGTACAAAATTGTATAAGATAAGGAAAATTTAATGTCTGAATCGGCAAATGTTTTGTTAGTTGATGACAATCCTAAATATCTTAAAGATGCACTTCCGTTTTACGGATACAATGTAGATACGGCCCAAAACGGTGTACAGGCCTTAAATATTCTTGACAAAACCCCTGACAAATATGATATTGTTCTGCTCGATGTCATGATGCCTGAAATGAACGGCTGGGAAACTTTAAAATTTATAAGAAAAAATAAAGACACAAAATATATTCCTGTTATAATGATTACAGCTGTTAATGAAGAACAGAAAATTATATCCGGATTAAAAACCGGAGCCGATGATTATATTGTAAAACCGTTTATTTTACCTAACCTGCTTGCCAGAATGGAAGCCGTACTAAGACGTGTTTCATGGCACAGAGAGGAAAACATTTCAGCAGATACAACGGTTAAAAATAAAAAAGACCTCCCTCCGCTCACTGCAAGAGAAAAAGAGGTTCTTGCACTGACAGCAAAAGGGGCAAACAATAAAGAAATAGCTGAAAAACTCTTTTTAAGAGAAGTTACGGTAAAAAGCCACCTAAATAATATATTTAAAAAATTAAATGTAACCAACAGAACCCAGGCAGTATTGCTTGCAATGCAGACAAATTTGATTAAATAATATATATAATTAATTTCTAAAAGGAGAATAAAATGATTGACTATACAAAAGAAGAACTTGTTGAAATATTGAGAAAACACCCCGAAAAATTCAACGAATGGAAACTGGAGCAGGAAGAAGTTGATTTAAGTG
>JADIND010000110.1 GCA_017694215.1 Candidatus Scatousia excrementipullorum
TCATTAAGCAATTCAACCCTCTCACAAAGAGAGAGGGTAAAGAGTTAGGTCATCCTGAATTTGTTTCAGGAACTTATACAGTATTAACTCCTTACCCTAGCCCTCTCCCATTGCGGGAGAGGAAAAACCAAGCCTTCCTTGGTAAGGGAGGTGGCACGGAAGTGCCGGAGGGTTTATGGAAAACTACCCTCACCCGCCTTCGGCACCCTCTCCCAGAGGTAGAGGGTAAAGAGTTTGAGAATGACAGAAAGTAGCAGCAATGCGATTGCTGAGGTGAGGGGGCGGATTCTCGAGTCCTTCTGAAACATTAACCGCTCCGGCTCATGAAAATTGTGATTGTTCAGAATCTTTTAACCTATACCGGCGGCAAGCCCCTGAAACACCAGGTAGGGGCATAAAATTACGTTTCGACTTCGTCTTAACGGATTTTGCAGCCAGTTCAGGGTGACATTTTTAGCCATTATGAGTAGAATTTGCTATATAAGATCCTATTAATTCTACTTGATAATCTTATTATTTTGATTTAATTTTATTTGTATGAAAAATGGTTACAATGATGCTGTAAAGTTGTTGACTTCGCAGGGAAAGTTTTATATTAATCTCGGGTTGGAAAGGATTTCAAAGGTATTAGATTTACTTGGAAATCCACAGGATTCGCTTGATTGTATTCATGTTGCAGGCACAAACGGTAAAGGCTCCGTGTGTGCAATTATTGCAACTGTCTTGCAATATGCCGGAAAGAAAGTCGGTCTTTATACATCTCCGCATATTTTTGATTATACGGAGAGAATTAAAATATTTTTACCTTTTGCAGATGGCGGCACTGATATTCCTAAAGAGGATTTTGCGGAACTCGTTTTTAATGTTTGTGATACAGCGGAAAAAAATCAGATTCACCTTACGGAATTTGAAATACTTACGGCTGTTATGTTTTTGTATTTTGCCCGAGCCAATGTTGATGTTGTGGTTCTGGAAACCGGACTCGGCGGCAGATTTGATGCAACAAATGTGATTAAGAGCAATCTCTGTTCCGTCATTACGCACATTGACCTCGACCACACTGAAAGATTAGGAAATACAAAAGATAAAATAGCTTTTGAAAAAGCAGGGATAATTAAGAAGGATTGTCCTATTGTGACATCAGAAGGCTATGAAGCGATTAAAGATAAGGCAGATGAGTGTCATTCTTTATTTTTAATGGTTGCTCCTTTTGAGGATACGGCAAATCTTTCTCTCAAAGGAACTTATCAACAGGAAAATCTCTCTCTGGCTCTCGCTGCCGTAAGGCTTGTTTTCCCTGAAATATCAGAAGAGGTTATTCAGGAAGCTTTAAGGCACGTAAAACATCCTTGCCGTTTCCAGCTAATAGGGGAAGATTTAATTATTGATGCCGCACATAATCCTAACGGAGCAATGGCATTGAGAGAAAGTCTTGATTTTTATTATCCTGATAAAAAACGGCGTTTTGTTTTTGGCTGTCTGAAAAATAAAGATTACCCGAAAATGATGAGTATTTTATTTGACAAAAATGATGAAATTTATCTCAATCATTTTGATTATCCTAATTCAGCAACTTTTGAAGAATTAATAAAAGCTTGTCCTTATGAAGCAAAAAAATTCACTTCATTAAATGATTTGCCAAAAGAAAAGCACACCATAACAATAGTGTGCGGTTCTTTTTATATGTTAAATCAGGTTATTTCTCATTCTCTCCTTGACTAATCATTTCGGAGATTATATTGTTCAATTTTGCCGGAGTGAAATTTGTACATGTATTCCAGATTAGTGTCGGTTTAGGTTCTTTCAATGATGGCGATGGGTAGTCACTGTTACAGTAGCCTTTCAGCATATTTGTCGAACCGTCAACGTGAGGTGTATAATGAGAACAACAATTACAGATTTTTAATATAAAACCGTAATCGTCAAGTTTCATTTTTAATTCCTGCAATGCGTCTATCATTCTTATGTGGCTTGATGTTGTGAATTTTTTTGTTTTGAAAATAAATCTTACTTTGCACAAACCTTTTTCAGATATAAATTCAAGTTTACAGTTCAAATCTTTACTTCCTGCTGCTACTACTACATCTACAGACATTTTTTCCGTGTCAGCCGGTAAATCTTCAACCCCTTTTAGTTTATTTCTGATTTTTCTTATAGGAGGGAGATTGTTTATAATATGGCATAATGAATAAAGAGGATATAAGCATAAAAGTCCGATTTCTTTAACCGTCAGTTTGGCATTAATCAAACTTATACCGAAAGCCGCAATCAGCATTAAGAATGTTAAAAGAACTATCTTAAAATCAACAAAGAAATAGTAATTGAATGAGTGTTTCATTATGATAAAATAAATTATCATAAGAAGCCAAATATTAGGGTAAAGCAGCGACAGTGCGTGTTCTGTGAATACAAAATTCTTTGTGAACAACTGCGGAATACAATTTCTGAATAATCCGAGCCTGTAGGAGAGTCTTGGTTTTTTGAACATATAATTTGAAGTATCAACAACTGTCTGAATATTCGGATTATATGTACATTTGTGTCCTATTTTGGAGAGCAGAAGGCTGTATTTTAATTCGGTATTTATATCTTTGAAATCAACATCACCGATTCTTTTAACAATCTGCTGTTTTATAATAAATACGCCTGAATCAGCCTGTGAAGCAAGTCCGAAAAGGGAACGGGCTTTTCTCATAAAATTCATATGGTATTTTTGATATGCTGCCTTAATTTTATCAACAGGACCCAGGTTAGTCATATCAATAATTGTTTCCCCGCTGATAACAGAGGAATTTATAAGTGCTGCATTAACGGTTGTCAAGAAGTTAGGTGCGATGCTTCTGTCCGCGTCAATAAATACGTAAGAATCAATTAAATCATCCTGTGAAAGCTGTTCAAGAAGAATTGAAATGGCCTGATCTTTTCCGATTGTGCCAACGCCTTTCACATCAATTACTCTTATAAAGTTCTCTTCAATAAATAAGTCCTGTGAACCGTCAGTACAGTTGTCCAGTATTGCAAAAACCTTAAAATTGCTTATCGGATAATCCTGAGATTTTATTTCTCTGACCAGATTTTCAAGAGTTCTTTTGTTGTTGTGAGAATATATGACCACAGCAAGGTTGTCTTTTTCTTCGTACATAGAAAATCTTTTTTCTCTCTGAAATCTTGTGTCATTCAGATTTCTCACTGCGAGTGCCAGAAAATAAATCGTGTATGCTGCCGCAAACAAATACAATATATCTAAGATAATTTCCATTTCATATCTCCCTTATTCCAACATTTTAAATAAAATAAGAAAAAATATCCATTATTGTAAATAAATGTATAGGTTTTCGGAGAAATTATTCAGTCTGGATTGACAAATTCATTAGTTCAATGTCATCGTAATCGATGTAGCTTCTTTGCATGAGGTTTTTGCCTGTTGCAATAGTCACTTCATTCGGCTGGTTCGGGCGTATGAGATTGTTAGGTAGTTTGATTTTTTGATTATCTCCGTTAAGCTGAATTTCGGCAATTTTTGTTCCGTTAAAATAAACTTCCGGCGGTGAGGCAAATGAATTTCTGACAGAATTCTGTTTCATTGCTCTTGCCATTGCCGTATCAATTCCGATAATTGAACCAATTACAAGAAAGTTATTTTTAGTGAGAGTATTTTCACTCATTTTAAACGCTTTTGTAAAGAAAGGCCCGATGGCTTTGATTTGAAATTCTCCGGCATTGGCTGAATCTGCCGAAAAATTGTCATCTCCGAGATGCAGCATATCGGATTCTATAACTACATCCGTTGCATTACTCTTCTGTATCCCTAAAATCATAGGCTGTGAGGCTATTTCTTCATTTATTGTCAGTGAAAACGGGCGGTAGCCGTCTTTTTGAACGGACATTATGGTATCACCGATGAAGTGTGCATCAAGCATAAAAGTTCCGTCTTCGTTTGTTTTGGTTTGAAAACCTTCTTTCGGAAGTGATACACGGGCATTTGCAATAGGTGCATTTGTTCTCGCATCAACCACTTTGTTCCCTGCTCCGACAGTAGATACACCGCCGGTTAGTGCTGATGCCAAAACTGTTGTATGTGATGTGAAAAATATTAATGCGATAAGTAAAATAATTTTCAACATAAAATCTTACCCTCTTTTGACTGCCTTTTTATAATAATACAACACTGCATTTTATTTATTAACCTGTATTTAGATTAATAAGTATATTTCAGAAAAAGTAAAGATTTTAATTAATAAATGAAAATATTTTGTAAAAGAAACTATTTAAACTTATAACAATTTTACGTAATAGAGGTGAGTTAAATGAATAATTTATCCGGAAAGTCTTCTGATAAGGTTAAAATTTTAGTTGCTTATCACAAAAAAGATACATTGTATAAAAATGAAATTTTGGTTCCGATTCATTGCGGTAGAACTGTTGCCTATGCAAAATCAAAGGATGGTGTTATTAGTGAGGAAGATTATAACTGGTTAGTTGAAAATTTAATCGGTGATGATTCCGGAGATAATATTTCTTCATATAACAGAGCCTTAAACGAAATGACCGCAATTTATTGGGGCTGGAAAAATTATGATAAGTTAGAAAATCCAGAATACATCGGATTTAGTCATTACAGAAGGTTGATAAATTTAACCGGAGGAAAAATAAACCCTTCATATGTTCTGGCGTCCCTCGGATATGATAATCAGGATAATATTACTAATATCTTTAAAGATTATGATATCATTGCACAATATCTCGATTTCACTACGGTTAATTCTACTTTTGAAACTATTGAAGATTATGTTAATGCCGTTGATTTGAAGAATAAACATGCAGGTATGTATAATGCATTTTTGAGATTTAGAGAAAAAAAGGGATATTATTCGAATAATATTTTTATAATGAAAAAAGAAGATTTTTTTGAATATTGCAACATAATGTTCAATTTGCTGCTTTCTGCATATGATGAGTTTTTGAAAAATGATGATGAAAGAATAAATACAAGATTCTTGGCCTGTTGCTCTGAATTTTTAACAGGGTTTTATATAGATTATTTAGTACATGATAAAGGCTACAAAGTTAAGAACCTCAAACTTTATGACATGATTTCATTTAACGACAGGAAAAAGAAATTTTTAAGAAATTTTATAAATAATATTTTTTCTGTACGAAACCCGATTATAAATAATGAAAAATCCAAAATGTTAACGATAATGGGCATTAAATTCTTTTTACCTTTTCAAAAAGTAAAAAAGTAAAATCAATAAAATTTATTTAGATTTGTGTGTGTTTGTTTAATTAATATTGAAAACTATAATAATATAGTTTATAATAAAATTATCAGGGTATATTAACGTGAGGATTTTATATGTTTTATTTACCGCAAAAACGGGCATTCACGCTTGCGGAAGTGTTGGTTACTCTTGGCATAGTTGGGCTTATTCAGCTTTATCACAGGCTCATCAAATGATGATTGTAAAAAGTATTCTGCCTTATGATACTTTTGTTCTGCCTTTTTTAGTTCAGGAAGAAACTCCGTCGGAGCCATCCGATCAGGAAGATGGCGATATTGAAGACTCTGATGGAGGAAATAGCTCCGGCGATAGCGGTTCGTCAGATGATTCGGATATTAATGATGGTGGAGATTCTTCAGATACTTCAATTCCCGACATGAACGACACAACAACAAAAGAGCTTGTTGACGGTATATTTGATGCCTTGTTGGATTCACTTAAACATCCGATTGATTTTCCGAGGCATATTGATAATATAAACAAAATTGTTAATAATATAAAAGAACTCCATGATATCTACGGTAGTAATAATTTGGGGCAGTTTATTAAAGATTACGCTTCTCAGTCAAATATTCAGCTTCCGGGGTGGTTTGAGGATTTACTGGGTAGTAATGAGTTTTTGGACAATAAATATTTATTATATAAACATTTATTTGCAAGTTTGTCAGGAGTTTCAGCCGGAGATGAAATGTCCGCTGACTTTATTAAAGTTAAACAATATCAGCTTGAGGTGTTGAAAGGTTTGTTGAACGGGGCTTCTTATTGCGACAGTTACGATAAATGTTCCGGCAAACCTTACAGTATATCAACGTTAAATGGTACACAGGCTGAAATTGAGGCTGCAGAGTTTGATAATGCCGCATTGAAAACTTCGGACGGAATGTATATCTGGCTTGGTGATGTTGATAATCCACAAAGATACTACGTTGATATTAACGGTGAAGGTAAACCTAACAAACTCGGTGTCGACGTATTTACTTTTGATATTACCGAAAAACAGGCAATAAGTCCTGAAAAGAGTGCTAACTGTACACAAACAGGTACTCCGGCTGACGGGGAATGGTACAGGGGACTAGGATGTGCCGGCTATGCAATTTCTGATGAACATCCGGATGCTGGCAGCGGTAAATATTGGAAAAATATAAAATAACCAAAAAACTCCCGAATTTTCGGGAGTTTTTTGACCAAATATATATTTATTTTTTATTTTTTAAACCAGACAAATCTATCATTTCGCCGAGTTTGTAATCCCACTCTACCGGTTCGAATTTCCCTATCCCATTGGCACTATAAAATGTTATTTCTCCAAAATATATTTTATTATTAACTTCATAGAAATCTGTTCTGGCAAAATTAAAAGGTTGTGCTAATTTCTCTGCTAATTGTTTAATTGATAGAGTTGTTTCCTTTTTAAGACATATATCCGAATTTCTTTTACCATCATACTGAAGGCTAAGTTTTTGTAAATTTTTATCGAAAAAATTATTAGCTTGATTTGTATATCTGTCGGTTATAAACTCTAATATTTTCGCTTTTCCATTAAAACAAAAGAATTTATAGTCATATAAATCTCCATTCATTTGTTCAATATATTTTTCCGCAATAATTTTAGGCTGAATATTCTTATAACACCATTCAAACCCGAAGTAGTAATGGTTAGAATGCGGTTTTAGCCATTCTCTTAATTTAGCCTTGGCCTCTTCAATATCAAGTTTAGATTTATCTTTAACGATAATATTCTGCCCGCTTCCCCAGTTAACTTTCAGTACAAATTGGTTTGGAAGTTTGTCAAAATCAATTTCATCAGGAGAATCCCAGACGCCTAAAAGCGGAATAAGATATTCTTCCCCGATTTTTTCTTTAACATAATCTCTGACAAGATATTTATCAGCACATTTAGTCAACAGCGGGTCTTCGTTATAAAGTTTGAGCCATTGAAGTTTTTCGTTGAAACTTCTCGGGTTATCAATATTGGGTTTATAACCGACAGCCCTTTCAAACTGGTGTTCAATAATATATTTTTTATCTCTAAGCGAAAGCTTCGGGTCGTATTTTCTTTCCAATAATTTGTCTAATTTTGTTTTCTTTCTGATTTTAATTTTGAATCCTGCGATAGTAATAACTTTGTATTTTCTACCGTTAAGATGAATATTTTCCAAAGCGAAAATGTTTTTAAGTAAAGATTTAGCCATACTATTTTCCTTTCCCTAATTTGTGCCGTAATAAAACGGGTCAGAGTACAAAAAAGTACTCTGACCCGTAAAAAGTTATATAAA
>JADIND010000111.1 GCA_017694215.1 Candidatus Scatousia excrementipullorum
TGTTGTACAGCAGAGCGACATCATTCATAACCATTACATCAGAATCCAGATATATAACTTTTTCATAGTCGAGAAAAACCTCAGGTATCAAAATTCTGAAATAAGCGGCAAGACTAAAATAATCATTAGTAAATAAATAATTATCATATCTTTCAATATATTTTTTTATATTAAAAAACCTTATCGATATATTATCATAATCTTTTGTAAAACTTGTAATAAGTTTTTTATACGCAAAATTAAGCCCATCTTCAAGGATAACGATGTCGTAATTATTATTTATTCCTGTATTTTCAATTAAAGACTTTACCGCAACCGTCATGCAGGGTGCATAGTTTTTATCACAGGCAAACACTACATTTATACAATCCTTGCCAAAAATAGATTTTATTTTTTTCATATTTGAAACTCCATAAAATTTTTCATAAATAATTTATTTTCACCATTATCTAAGATATTGCCTGTATTTCATTAACAAGAGCTCTAAAACGGGAACACTTTTCCCGATAACGTTTTGCAGTTTTACCAAATGTTAAATTTTTCAATACCCTGTATTTCTTATATTTAAAATTAATAACATTTTGCTGTTTCAAAAGCCCGAGACTTCCATGAATATCTGACAGCTCATATTTATAAGCATTTTTTACCATATTCAAAATACCGGCTTCATAATATGGAGTTTTTCGCAAATATTCCCAGTAAACATCTGCCCACGGAAGACTTGAATCAAGCCAGGCTTTATATTTTTGGTCAGCAGCGTAATGTATTATTGCAGGATTCGCGAAAATCAAGTCTCTTTGCTCAATACTGTCATATGCACCCGGAGGCTGTTGAATATAGCCCAAAAGCGGACAAGCATTCCACCTGCCATCCAACTGTTTAATCTTATCCTTTAAAACCATATTTAATGTTGATTGATCAGGCCAGCATTGATCATAGTTTGCAGAAAACCATTTTATTCCATGCAAAAGTTTCTCTTCTATATCATCCTCTCTCCACTTTTTCAGATTTAATAATATAACACCGGTATTATACATTAACGTAGGGAATTTATCTATAAATTTTGACCTTACAACCTGAAATTGATATATTTGACATGGATCCGGAACCGCTGCCATATAATAATCGCTTATATCTGTATTCCACAAATTTGCAATATCATCCAACACAATTAAATCAACATCCAAAAATAAAATTTTATCCGCTTCAGGAATGAGAGAAGCTACTTTCAACCTGTAATTCGTTGACATATGTACTCCGGGTGAATATTCGCTGAAATCTTCTCTTTTAACTGTTACATATTTGATATTAAACTCGCGGATATTACTTAACTGATTAATTCTTCTCTTTGTTTCAGAAGTAATATCCCCCTCATTCAGTACAAAAAAATTCAACTCATTATCCTTTGAGGTATTACTCAATATAGAGGCCATAGTAGCAGCCAGATGCTGTGCATAGCTGTCAGTCACTGTAAAACCTATGTTAATTTTTGACATTTCATAAACCCTTTCTCTCTTTATTAACCCGCATACTTGATTATTTAAATCTCAACATTTAAGAACCTGTCGTGCATCATTGGAACACTTACAAACTTTATTTGTATAATTAACTTTATACAGACCTGCCCGTGATGATTTTCGAGGCAGCGGGATTCCGACACCGAGAACCGTAAGCATTTTTATCCTGTCGGATTTATTTTTTAATGAAAAAATCTGCTGCCAGAATGTCATTTTTGACTTACGGTTAAGATAAATCCTTGCTTTTTTCAGATTCCCTTCTTTTATGGAATTAATCAATTTATTATTTTCAAAAAACTCAATATCCTCGAGTTGTCCATGCAGAATAGCAAGCATTGCAGCCTGTTCCCGATTATTCAGAAACTGACTGAAATGGTTAATTTGATTTACATACATATGCTTAAAGCCTTCCGCAATCTCTTTTCGTACAGGATTTTTCAAAATAAACTGCAAAACATCATAATAAGCGTATAAAAAGTCAAGCTTTTTGCCGTAATTATTTCTTTTGTAAACCTTTGCCATTAAAGATTCCGGATTGCATATATTATAATTGTACAGAACCTCATCCAAACCGTAATACAAGGTGCTTACAGCAAGATATTTAAGAATAAAACACGCATCATCATGCTCATAACCGTCAGGAAACTTTATATTGTACTTTTTAATCATAGACATCTTTAGAATTTTATTCCACAAAACGACATTAACAGAATTATAAATTTTTGAATCTATAAAATTATAACCTGTTAATTTAAGCCTGTGATAGAGGATATCATTTTCCTGACGAAAGTTAGCATAAGGCGTCGTATTTACGCGGCAGTCGCACATTACAAGATCCACATTATGAATAAGCATGGCATTAAACATTTTCTCACACATATCGTGCTCATAAGAATCATCAGCATCGCAAAACATAACATACTTGCCGGTTGCGGCTTCAAGCCCTTTATTTCTGGCCGCAGCCGGCCCGAGATTTTCCTGATAAATAACCTTGATTCTGGAATCCAGACAGGCAAACCGTTCCAGAATTTCCGCACTGTGATCCGTTGATCCGTCATTTATGCATATAATCTCGATAAACCCGTAAGTCTGTGATATCAGACTGCACAGACATCTGAAAAGATAATTTTCAGCATTAAAAACAGGTACAATAATTGAAATATTTGTTTCCACGATTACCCAATCTCCTTTTGTAACGGCCGAAACCTTAGTTTACAGCCAAGTAACACCAAAACTTTATACCTTATACCAAAACTTGTTTCATTTTTCAGAGAAAAAATTCTTTCAAGAGGTGTATATTTACCGAATTTCAACTTTTTGTATTCCATATACTGTAAATCATTAAGGAAGGTTTTGCATTTTTTGTCGTAAACTTTTTTGAGATTTTCAGGAACCGTTGCAAACACTCTTGCAAGCGTATATTCCAGATAGAAATCAACATTTTTCCGGCCGGTAATATCACAAACACCATGCTCCCCGAAAAACCCTGTAACTTCACGCAAAATATCAACCACCCTCAAAGTTTCGGAAGAAACACTATTCACGGCAGAATCTCTGCGGACACGATAATTATAAAAAGGTTTGTCGATAAAAAGAATTTTGCCGGCGAGAATTTTACTTTTAAACGTAAACAT
>JADIND010000112.1 GCA_017694215.1 Candidatus Scatousia excrementipullorum
CAAAATACTCCTGAAGCCGATGCAGATATCGAAAACCTTCAGGAATTTGTGAACGTTGCGGAAGAATTTGTTCCGGAAGACGATGCAAATGTCCTCGGTGAATTTTTAGCACAGGTTGCACTTGTTTCAGATATTGACAATATGGATACCATCGCAAACAACGTAACCCTTATGACACTTCACTCGGCAAAAGGTCTGGAATTCCCGATAGTATTCCTTGCCGGTATGGATGAAGGCGTATTTCCGCATCTTAGAACATTTAATATTCCGTCGGAAATGGAAGAAGAACGCCGTCTAATGTATGTCGGCGTTACTCGTGCAGAAGAAAAATTGTACCTGACGTCTGCTAAACGACGTCAGATGTGGGGTGAATTTAAATTCTATAACCCTTCAAGATTTATAGAAGAAATTCCGCGTCAGCTTTTGAATATGATTTCTTTTGAAGGCAGTACTTCAGATAATTCAACCTTCAGAAATGCCGTTTCAAAAGCTAAAACAGGTAAATCGGATTACTCCTATTCAGCAGCACAAGCCGACAGTTACGGCTATATAAAACCGTCCTCCGGCTTTGGTAAAGGTTTTGTTGCACCTACAAAGGGGCTTTCCACAAACACTTCACCGAAAAAATCCTCATATGGTTACGAACAGCCGAAACGCACTCCGGCACGTACAATCCTCGTTAAATCAAAAGAAAACAAACAGCGTGACGAAGAAAAAGTTCAGGCATTCTTAAAAGATAATGCTATAAAACGTATGCTTGAAGAAAAACGGGATAAAGAACGCCGTCAAATGGAGGAAGCAAGAGAACGGGAACAGGCTCTTGATGCTCAATCAACTATAGAATATATCTTTAATATAGGTGAACGAGTTTTCCATGATAAATTCGGAATAGGGCATATCACAGATGTCATGCCCGTCGGCTCGGGTACCATGTACACAATAGACTTTGGTAAACAGGGCAAAAAAGCGATGGACGCCGCTTATGCTAAATTGAAAAAGTTCTAAAATTGTTTAAAGCCAAGGATAATCATCCTTAATTTCCCATCCGTCATATTGTATTAGCGTGACACATGTTCCTTTATGGTGTTCATCTGAATAATGATTTTTGCATGATTCCAGAAGTTCGTCGCGTGTTTTTAAATCTGTAGTTACATAATTCCCGGGATAAAGTTTTGCAGACTTGCCGTTTTCAAAATGCAGAAAGAATACAAATATATCCTGATCAAATTTATTAGGTTTCCCGAGACAGTTGTAATCAAATGTAAAATGTAAATTTCCGCTCGTTCCTAAACTAATACCGCCTGTTGTCATTGTAAAACAACTGCCGTCGCTGAATAAATATACCGGCAAATAACCCGTGACATTACCTTCATTCAGGTTTCTCCTTATCTTTGTACAAAAGGCGGAATTTCCCGTGCTGTTACATTCTTTTATACCGGTTAAATAAGGAAATAAATATATGTTTACAAAATCGTTCATCTGTTCAAAGTCACTCTGCTGCGTCGGAAAATTCCAGTATTCTACCGGCCCATGGTCAACGGTTGCTTTATTTATGGCATTCTGCATAGTTGAATAAAATTTCATCAACCTCACAGGAATTTCTTTTTTCTTATAATCTGCAATAACGGAAGGGAGCGTCATTGCAGCAACTATCCCGATAATTCCTAAAGTTATTAAGACTTCTGCCAGAGTAAAGCCGTTTTTTATTTTCATATACTATATCCTTAGTTATCTAATTATATAGTTAGATATTACAATCATGGAGTTAGATTGTCAAGGTTCAATCAATATATAGTAAATGAATGAAGAATGAATATATTTTGCAAAAAGAAAATATCCGCAACCTCATAAAACTGCTCGCAACCGCAGAAGGTAAAACCCTCACACGACTAAAAGTCGATATTAATCATAAATTCAACAAAACAGATTCACTTGAAAATTTAACAAATAAACTCAGAAATAAAACGGTTAAAGTAACTGAACTGCTTGAAATATTCGACATCCTTGATTACGAAGTAATAGTCAGAAAAAAATAGCATACAGCAATTACGTCAAACTTAACCCCTTCGGGCAATGAAAATTTTTAAAGCCTCTTTTATCTTTGTTAAAAAGGAGGCACAATGAAAAAAGTTCTTTTGTTTATAATTCTCGGTACATTGTTCATCATCGGAACAAAAGCCATTGCCGATGAACAGCAGGAAGCGGTTAAGTTTTTTAAACAATATGTAAATGCCGCAAACAATTACAGTGATGAAGTTGCCCGAATGTACTCTCCGGATGCCAAAATAATCCGTCAGGTCGTAAAACCCGACGGGGAACTGGTCGATGTGGAAACAGATGCAGATACCTACATAAGCCAGATGAAACTCAGCCGCAAAGGTGCAAAACTGAAAAATTACAAAAACAATTACTCGGATATAACAGCCTTGAAGGTTGATAATGGATATAAAATTACGGCATTAAGGCAGCCGTCAGGTGAAAACTATAAACTGAAAACTTACATGATAGTCCAGAAACAACCGTCGGGGAAATGGTTAATAGTAGAAGAAATGATGCAGACAAAAGTTCAAACATTCTTAAAATATGCAAAAAATTAACAAAAAGCCCTTTAAAGAGGGCTTTTTTGCTAATAAGCAGGAAAGAATGAAAAATAAATTAAAAAAAGGTATTTACAAAAAAAAATCAGCATGTAAAATAAATATTGTGACAAATAAATAGAAGGCAGAAATGCCGAACTCGTGGGGGTTTAGCTCAGCTGGTAGAGCACCTGCTTTGCACGCAGGGGGTCAGGAGTTCGAATCTCCTAACCTCCACCAATTAAATTAAAGAGCCGAAAAGGCTCTTTTTTAATAGCTTTTATCTGTCGTGTATCAGGGTGTCGTGTGTCAAGGAGCTTGAGATAAAGAATCACAAGTTTGACATGTTTAGCCGGAAAGATATTATAAATTTTCCATTTTTTGTAGTTTTTCCAATCCTGAAATAAAATAAATAACCTGTGTAATATTATCAGAGTTAAGTGTTGTTCTGGTTGCGAGCAGTTGTCTTAATTCATCTTCAAAAGTTTTTTCAGGAAGATTGTGTTCTTTAGTTTCAAACAAAATGTCCGCCAGAACAAACAATTCATCATTGAATTTTAAGGCATCACTAAGCTGTTTAATGGTAATAGCTTTTGGAAAGTTAGCCATTTTGCCGTTTTCAAGTTTGGTTATTAGAGCCGCACTGACACTTGATTGCTTTTCTAACTCTCTTAAACTTAATTTTAAAGCCAAACGTCTTTGTTTGATTACAGTGCCGAATTTGATTAGTTGAGTATGTTTATCCATAATTTACCTCAAAAGAATAATATCAAAGACAAACTAATAAATCAACAGAGTTGACAAATAAACAAAGCAATGTTAATATAATATTATTCAACTAATATTGATAAATATAGATTTACACGGAAAAACAGGAGAAATATAAATGGCAAGTTTAAGAAATTTTATCAACGCAATCACTAACGACAACAAAATCTACACAGCAGAAGACATCGGAGAAATGACAAATCGAGAATTTTTAGACAATGAAAAAGCAATAGATTATCAATTAAACAATTTGGGAATTCCAAGACGTGCAAATTTGGCGGGAAATTCTGATGTCGTGTATGTTCACTCTTATACGAGAGATGACGGAACGGAGGTAAGAGCCCACTATCGTTCCAAGCCCGATGGGGTTGGTAGTAATAATTATGAGCATAGTGGAACTTCTACCGGTGCTGCCGCCGGTATTGAACAGCCAACACTGTTAGAAGGCGGTATTACTTATAATAATTATCCATTACAGTCAAGGGTAACTATTGATGACTATCCTCAAACGATTGAAGATAGTTTGTTTGGAGTAGTAAATAGAGGCATACTTGATTTAGGAATTAACACATATGGTAAATATAAATTAAAACAAGAGGATGCTGTAAGTTTGTGGAATGTTGCCTCAAAAGGTGTGACTCAAAAAAGTACAGAAGACTATATCAATCGTAATGGAAAATTTTATAATAATATTGGAGAGATTGTTAAGGACTTCCCACAATATAAAGAACAAATTAAAGAAAAAGTAAAAAAACAATTTAAGAAAGACGATGTTCCGGCAATAGTATTTCATGAAAATAGTAGTGTCGCAAAAGCTATTAGTAAATCAGCAGAACTAAA
>JADIND010000113.1 GCA_017694215.1 Candidatus Scatousia excrementipullorum
GTGTTGAGATTTCGGAAAGAATGATTGAACGAGAAGCGAATTCACTTCTTGCAGATTACAAAAACAGACTTTCCGCTCAGGGAATCAACTGGGAATCTGTTTTAAAATCACAGGAAGGCGGAGAACATGACATCATGAAAACTATCCGCGAAGATGCCGCATTGAGAATTAAAAACTCTCTGGTTATTGATAAAATTGCTAAAGAAGAAGGCATAAAATTAACTCCTGCCGATATTGATAACAAATTCCAGGAACTTGCTACAGCCTACAGAATTTCTCCTCAAGAAATAATGAAATCTATCAGCAAAAATCCTGAAATTATAAGTTCATTATCTCAACAGGCAGTAAACGATAAAGTAAGAGCTTTCCTCACGGAAAACAACAAAATCGAATATAAGCTTGTAGAAAGCAAATAATTTGAATACATAATAATTAAAGATATAATGAAAGAAGAAAGGGAATTAAAATCATGAGTTTTGTACCTGTAGTAATAGAACAATCAAGCAGAGGCGAACGTTCTTTTGATATCTTTTCAAGATTATTAAGAGAAAGAATCATATTTTTAGGAACACCTATTGATGATATGGTAGCCAATCTTGTTGTAGCCCAGTTGTTATTATTAGACAGCGAAAACCCTGAAAAGGATATTATGTTATACATAAACAGCCCGGGAGGTTCTGTTACGGCAGGTTTTGCAATCTATGATACAATGCAGCACATAAGAGCGGATGTATCAACAATTTGTCTTGGTCAGGCCGCTTCTATGGGTGCATTTCTTTTATCATCAGGTGCAAAAGGTAAGAGAATGGCTCTTCCTCACTCTCGTGTTTTAATTCACCAGCCTTTAGGCGGAGCTCAAGGTCAGGCTACGGATATTGAAATTCAGGCAGCAGAAATCATCCGAATTAAAAAGGCACTGAATGAAATTCTTGCTTCAAATACAGGTCAGTCTATCAAAAAAATTGAAAAGGATACAGACAGAGATTACATCATGACACCGACCGAAGCTCTTGAGTACGGAATGATTGATAAAGTAGTATCAAGAGATGCTATTAAGTAAAATTCAGGCAGGAAATCTACGGAAAGGATAAAAAATGCCAAAACATGACGACAGCAGATTAAAATGTTCTTTTTGCGGCAAATCGCAGGATCAGGTTAAAAAGCTTATTGCAGGACCGGAAGTTTATATATGCGATGAGTGCGTAGAACTTTGCAACGAAATTCTTGATGAAGAATTTTTTGAAAACAAAGAAAAAGAAGGTGAAAATGCTGAAGATAAAAAAGCGGAAAAACCGATTCCGAAACCTCATGAAATAAAGGCATACCTTGATGAATACATTATCGGTCAGGACGATGCAAAGAAAGTTCTGGCAGTTGCTGTTTACAATCACTACAAAAGGTTGAAACACAATAAAACGGCTGATTTGAAAAATAACGTTGAAATACAGAAATCAAACATTCTGCTTGTCGGTCCGACCGGTTCCGGAAAAACGTTACTTGCTCAAACGTTAGCCAAAATGCTGGATGTACCGTTTGCTGTAGCAGATGCAACAACATTAACAGAAGCAGGTTACGTCGGAGACGATGTTGAAAATATTCTTCTCCGTCTGTATCAGAATGCTGATTTTGATTCTTCTAAAGCTGAACGCGGAATTATTTATATTGATGAAATTGATAAAATTTCGAGAAAATCAGAAAATACATCAATTACAAGAGATGTATCCGGAGAAGGTGTTCAGCAGGCACTTTTGAAAATGATAGAAGGAACTGTTGCACATGTACCTCCGCAGGGCGGCAGAAAACATCCGCATCAGGAATTTATTGAAGTTGATACTTCAAATATCCTGTTTATTGTCGGCGGTGCGTTTGTCGGATTGGAAAAAATCATAGAAAGACGAGTTCAGGTTGGTTCAACTGTCGGATTCGGAGCCAAAGCTCCTATGTCACAGGCTGAAAAAGAAGCTAATGCAGCAAAACTATTGAAAAAATTACAACCTGAAGATTTGATGAAATTTGGTCTTATACCGGAATTTATCGGTCGTATTCCAACTTATGCGGTTCTTGACCCGTTAAATGAAAAAACATTAAAAATGATTTTAACGGAACCGAAAAACGCAATTCTGAAACAGTATAAATGCTTGCTTGAAATGGACGGGGTTGAGTTGGAATTTGAACCGGAAGCAGTTGATTTAATTGCTCAGGAAGCCTTAAAAAGAAACACCGGAGCAAGAGCTTTACGTTCTATTGTTGAAGAAATTATGCTGGATATTATGTATGATGTTCCGTCAAAAGAAAATAAAGAAAAATTTGTTATTACTGCAGATATGGTAAAAAACAGAAATTCTGCAGAATTAATAAAATTACCTACAAAAAACGACGGTAACAAAGAAATAACAGCATAATAAAATAACGTTAAAGCACTTTAATATTTAGGATTTTGGGATATGGAAAACGGGAAAACGTTAATATTAATAGACGGACATGCACTTGCATTTCGCCAGTATTATGCACTTGAGAGAACCAATATGAAAACAACAAACGGTACTCCAACCTGGGCGGTTTTTGGTTTTTTCAAAGCAATATTTGACCTGCTGAAAAATCCTGAGTTAAAGGCCGATGCGATTGCGGTTGCTTTTGATGTAAGCCACAATACTTTCAGGACGGAAAAATACGAAGATTACAAAAGCAACCGAGTTGCGATGCCTGATCCGATGCGTGTGCAAATGGATATTATTTATGATGGTCTGAAAGCCTTCAATATTCCTATTTATACAAAAGAAGGGTTTGAAGCCGATGACGTTATAGGAACAATTTCAAAAGAAGCATGCGAACTTGGGCATAGAGTGTTAATATTAACAGGAGATCAGGATGCTTTTCAGCTGGTAGACCCGGAGGGATGCATAAAGGTAATTATCCCGGGGAAAGGCGAACTTGTAGAATACAACTGGAATAAGATTTATGAAAAACTCGGAGTTTATCCGAACCAGGTAATTGATTACAAGGCTCTTCGCGGAGATACATCCGATTGTATTCCGGGCATTAAAGGTATTGGAGAAAAAACTGCCCAAAAACTTCTTGACAGGTACAAAACTCTTGATGAAGTATTAAAACACTGCGAAGAAATTCCGGAAAAAGCTGTACGAGAAAGAGTGTGCAACGGAAAAGATGATGCTGAATTAAGCAGATTTCTTGCAACAATAGTAAGGGATCTGGATATTAATTTTGATTTTGAAAATACCGTTGTAGAACTTCCTGATATAGCAAAAGTGACAGAATTTTTGACTAAAATGCAATTCTACAGCTTTATAAAAAATATAAATGAAATTCTGAATTCCTTTAACAAAAATAATACAGCAGAATTTCCGTCAGAGATTTCCGCATCAAACAATAATACTGCAGACGGACAACTTCAGCTGTTTTCTCAAGCTGTAAGTGCAGAAATTAATAAAAAAGAAGCAGAATATTCCAAACACCTGATTACGGATAGCCAGGACTTTGATATATTAATAAAAAAAATAAAAACATATCCTGCAATTAGCATTGAAATAAAAGCTGATATAAAAAGCGTTATTTCAAATATTATTACAGGAATAGGAATTGCTCTAAACAAAGATTTTAAATACGAAAATAACACCTTAACAGCAGAAGATAAAGAAAAGAGCGAGGCCTATTATATCCCGCTAATCAACACATCACTTACTCAAAAATTACCGACCGAATATGTTCTTGAGATGCTGAAACCTGTATTTGAAGATGAAAATATCAAAAAAACATGCTATGATTGTAAAAACATATATAATATATTAAGACCGCACGGAATTCAGCTTAAAGGTATTCAATTTGATATAATGCTGGCAAGCTACATTAAAAATCCGTCCCGCAACCATGAACTTCAGGTTCAATCAATAGAACACATCTCACATGCAATATGTGAATATGCACCTTATGAAAAAAACAAGAAGAAACAAATAAAGATTCAAGATGCTCCTATTGAAAATGTACTGAATTATGTGACAGATGAAATTGCCACAATTACGGATTTAACAAAATTCTGGATTAAAGAACTGGATAAAGACGAAACAAGAATTCTGTATGAAATAGAAATTCCGCTTGCAAAAGTTCTTTCCGAAATGGAATATAACGGAGTATCAATAGATGTCGAATACTTACGCAAACTTTCAAACAATATGACAAATACACTGCACAAACTTGAGAGAAGAATTTACGACCTTGCAGACTGTGGCTTTAATATTAATTCACCTAAGCAGGTCGGTGAAATATTATTTGATAAACTGGGCTTAAAAAGCAAGAAAAAAAGAGGAAGAGCTCAATACTCAACAAGTGCAGAAGTGCTGGAAGAACTTGCACCTGATTATGAAATTGCAAGACAACTACTGGATTACAGAAAATATGCGAAATTAAAATCCACATACACGGATGCACTTCCGGCACTTATTGATACTGATGGAAGAATTCATACAACCTACAACCAGACCATCACTGCAACCGGCAGACTCTCATCGTCAAACCCGAACTTACAGAATATACCTGTCAGAACGGAAGAAGGAAGTAAACTTCGTGCTGCATTTGTACCTGAGAATAAACACAAATCTGTTATACTATCAGCGGATTATTCCCAGATTGAATTACGACTTCTTGCACATATATCAGAAGACAAACATCTTATTGAAGCTTTTAAATCCGGAACAGACGTACATACGCTTACAGCATCAAAAGTATTTGAAGTACCGCTGGAAGAAGTTACAAAAGAAATGAGATACAAAGCAAAAGCCGTAAATTTTGGAATTATTTACGGACAAAGCAAATATGGTCTGGCAAAAGCACTCGGGATTTCAAACAGTGAAGCAGAACAGTTTATTGACAAATATTTTGCAACATACCCGAAAATCAAAGCATATATGGAAGCAACAGTAAAGCAAGCTGAAATAGACGGTTTTGTTGAGACAATATTCGGCAGAAAAAGATATCTTAAAGATGAACTCGAAAGTCCTAACAATATGATTAGAGAATTCGCTAAAAGAGCGGCAATAAATCAACCTATGCAGGGAACAGCTGCAGATTTAATTAAAATTGCAATGATTGATTTTGCACAAAAATTAAAAGAAAACAATCTTAAATCAAAATTAATTTTGCAGGTTCACGATGAACTTGTGGTAGAAACATTAAAAGAAGAACTTGATACGGTAAAAAAGCTTGTAAAAAAATCAATGGAATTAAACCAGCCGCTGCGGGTTCCTCTTGTGGTAGATATAAGTACAGGTGACACATGGAAAGAATCTTAAAAAATATAAAGTATTTACTTTTATTTGGCTGCATATCAATACTGCCAGCGTCAGTGAATGGAGAAGAAATTTATTCACCTCAGCCGCAAATTTTTGAGCCGTCTATTTCCACACTCGTCACTCCGCAGAACATGGCATTTGATGATTGCACAAAAGAATACAACATGAATCAGGAAAAATTATATTACCTTACAATAGCTGCCATAAACGAAAACCGTTTTGAAATTGAAGAATTGCAGTCAAAAACCGGATATATCTTGTTTAAAGCCGTTAACAAAGAATTTCTTGCAACTGTAGTAAAACTCGGAGTCAACAAAAGTATGCTGAAAATTACACCTACAAATAACAATTACTACTTTGCTCCGGGAATAGTACTGAATATTTTTAAATATATAGACCTGAATTTAAATGAAAATATTACCCCGATAAAAAAAATATAGTTAATTATTTAACACTCTAAATGCCTCTTCTACAGTATTTTTGATATCAAGTTCTATATTATCCTCTTTATGGCTTGATAACCAGCACAGGTATTCAATATTACCGGAAGGTCCTTTGATAGAAGAATATGTAAGCCCTTTTATCCCGTATCCGATAGAAGAAGCAAAATTTAATACATTTTCAATAACTTCTTCATGGGTAAATTTATTTCTAACAACACCGCCTTTTTCTACCTTATCCTTTCCTGCCTCAAACTGTGGTTTTATAAGACAGAGCATTTCGTGAAATTCAGGATTAAGCAAATTTTTCAAATTTCCGAGAACTTTTGTTAAAGAAATAAAAGACAAATCGCTTACAAGTAAATCTGCAACTGGCTCTTCTTCTGCATAAATATCGGAAAAGTCACAGATTTTCAAATTAGTTCGCTCTATTGCCTTAACTCTCTTATCAGAGCGGATTTTCCAATCAAGCTGCCCGTAACCAACATCAACAGCATAGACAAATTTTGCTCCGTTTTGCAAAAGACAATCAGTAAAACCTCCGGTTGAAGCTCCGGCATCAAAACAAATCCGCCCGTCAACAGCAACAGGAAATGTATCCAGAGCTTTCTTCAGCTTGAATCCGCCGCGTGAAACAAAAGGCATTGATTTTACCTGAATATCATATTCTTTATCAGGAGATATTTGAAATCCGGCTTTTGTAATATATTCATCATTAATTTTTACATGCCCTGCAAGAATAGCTGACGATGCTTTACTTTTGGTTTCAAAATAACCTAAATCAACAAGATATTTGTCCAATCTTTCTTTTTTCATAATGCGAACACCTTTCGGGCATTTTCTGATGTTACGCCAGCAAGTTCTTCAAAGCTAATTCCACGGAGTTTTGCAATTTCTTCCGCAACAAATCTGACATATGCCGGCTGATTTTGTTTACCGCGGAAAGGAACAGGAGTCAAATACGGAGCATCCGTTTCCAGCAGTAATCTGTCAAGGGGTATCTCAACGGCAACCTCTTTCATTTTAACAGCATTTTTAAAAGTTACGACGCCTCCAAGAGCAAGATACCAGCCCTCTTTTATACACTCGCGTGCAAACTCGACACTTCCGGAAAAACAGTGCATTACAACTATGGAACTTTTGTTATACTCTTTTAAAATATCATATGTATCTTTATGAGCTTCTCTATCATGAACACAAATAGGTAAGTGCAGAGAATTTGCAAGTTTTATTTGCTTAATAAAAACTGATTTTTGTAAATCGTTAAAACTCTTATCCCAATAATAATCCAGTCCTATTTCTCCGATTCCGACAATCTTAGGGGACATGGAATACCGAGAAATTTTATCAATCAGAGTATCATCCCAATCCTTAACCTCGGATGGATGAACACCGAGCAAACCATAAAGTTCATCATGAGAATTAACAAGATTATAAATTTTATCAATATCACCGGCAGCAGCACACGGAACAATAATCTTTTCAACACCGTTTTCCTTTGCATTTTTAATTGCTTCATCCGGCGTCATACCTTCAAGCATATCGACATGGGAATGCGTATCAATCAAATATGTTTCGTTCATATAACAATTATACCACGCAGGAAATTTGTGCTATAATCGCTTTATATGGAAGAAGAGAATCTGAAAATTTCAATAGCCCACCTATATCCTGAACTTTTAAACCTTTATGGTGATATTGGCAACATTATTACCCTGAAAAAACGCTGTGAATGGCGTGGAATTGAAGTAGAATTTGAAGAAATTCATTATGGAGACAAAATAAATGATCATGACCTGTATTTTATCGGTGGCGGACAGGATAAACAACAGGAAGATGTTGCTGATGAACTGTTTAAAAATAAATGGTTTCTAATGGGAGAAAGAGATAAAGGAGCTGTCTTTTTAGGAATTTGCGGAGGATATCAGCTTTTCGGGCATTATTACCAGCCGCACGATAAACCGAAATTAAAAGGTATAAGCCTGATGGACGCTTATACAGTGGCCGGCGATAAAAGATTTATAGGGAATGTTACTGCAAGAACAGACTTTTTAACCCCTGAAACACTTGTAGGATTTGAAAACCACAGCGGTCTAACATATCTTGAAGGGGAGACCAAACCTCTTGCCAGAATAGAAACTGGTAATGGAAATAACGGGCAGGACGGATTTGAAGGTGCAAGATACAAAAATGTATTCGGAACCTATCTGCATGGTTCATTTTTACCTAAAAACCCTCATTTTGCGGACTATCTTATTGAACTTGCTCTAAAAAAGAGATACGGACAAAATATAGAACTGAAAGAACTTGATGACAAAATCGAAAAACTAACACACAATTCTTTAATAAATAAACCATATTAAATTGACTTTATACGTAAATTTTTAGTATAATCAAGGAATGGGAAGCTTACGAATATATTTAAAACAATCGGCAACTTATAAGATTTACAAAGCTTGTATAAGAAATTTAGTCGATTTTTTGGATACACTCGGCAATATTATTATCAACGGTTTCGCCGCACTTAAGTATATTCTGAAATGGGATGTTCAGTGGAAAGAATTGATTGAACAGTGTTCCCGATTCGGTGTAAGCTCACTCCCGATAACAATATCTATTGTTGCTATGACCTCTGTTATTGTAGCCTCACAGGTTGCTTCGGAAATGGTTAAACAGGGCGGCGGAAATTTTGTCGGTCTGTTGATGACAATGCTTATCGTCAGAGAAGTCGGTGCAATTATGTCAGGATTTGCAATTATCTCAATGATTGGGTCTTCTATAGCTTCCGAAATTGCTACAATGAGAGTAACCGAACAAATTGACGCAATTAAAGTATTAAAAGTTGACCCGATAAGATACCTCTTTGTTCCGAGAATACTCTCGGGATTAATTATGATGCCGCTTGTTGTTGTAGTTGCTTCCGTAACAGGTGTTATAGCAGGAGCTGTAACGACTGATATGACGACAGATTTGGGATTCAGAGCCTATTTTGATTCGGCATGGTTCGGGATTTATATGAAAGATTTAACGGTCTGCCTTTTAAAATCAATCTGCTTTGGAGGAACTATCGCACTTATAAGTTCTTCATGCGGCTACACAGCTTCTGGCGGAGCAAAAGGGGTCGGACTTGCCACAACAAAAGCCGTTGTGTGGTCATTCGTTGCAATAGTCATCTGGGATATGATTTTTGCAATAGCATTTTTCTTCTAATTAAATAAGGATAAAATTTATGAGTATTGAAGTAAAAAATCTTGTTAAAATATACGATGACAAAAAAGTTATAGATAATGTTTCATTTAAGGTTGAAAATGGTGAAACTCTTGCTATTGTCGGATTCAGCGGTTCCGGAAAAAGTACAATATTAAAACTTATATGCGGACTGACAGAAAAAGACAGCGGAGAAATTATAACGTCAAAAGGCGATATCGCAATGGTATTTCAGTACTCTGCTTTGTTTGACTCTCTTAATGTCGCTGATAATATCTCTTTTGCACTAAGAGAACGCAAAGATCTCAGAAACAAATACAACGAAGATGATTTAAGAGAAATAGTTTCACAAAAACTGGAACTTGTAGGCTTAAAGGGTATTGAACAAAAATTTCCGTCAGAACTTTCAGGCGGTATGCAAAAACGTGTAAGCTTTGCAAGAGCAATCGTTACAGAACCGAATACAATACTCTATGACGAACCTACAGCCGGTCTGGATCCGATATCTTCAACCCTTATTGAAGACTACATTGTCCGCCTTAAAGACGAAACCAACGCTGCCTCTATCGTTGTAACCCACCAGATGTCAACGATTACCCGAACCGCAAACAAAGTTATTATGCTATATGGCGGAAAAATTGTATTTAACGGCACGCCTGAAGAAATGCTGAAACAGGATACACCTTATACAAAACAGTTTGTAACGGCATCACTTGACGGTCCGATGAAAATGATTGCATAAATAAACAAGAAAGAAGGGATATGAATATGATTACAAAGGAAAAGTTTATCAACAAGCTTTTTAACAAAGACGTAATGTCGTTAGACACTTACATTATGTTCAGACTGAAAGAAAAAACAGAACAACTAAAACCTGAACTTATTGCCAAAAACAGAGCACCAATTTCACTTTCCATGGGAGCCCCGACAGCAAACCCGCCTAAACAGCTCATTGATAAACTTAAAGCCATACTTGATGAAGGCAACGGCATACATGCCTATTCAGTACCTAAAGGAGAACCTTATTTCAGAAAAGCATGTGCTGAAAGAATGAAAAATCGTTTCGGAGTAGAACTTAATCCTGATACGGAAATATTTTCATTAATCGGCTCGAAAGAAGGTATTGCAAACCTTATCAGATTTATGATTACGCCTAAAGAAGAGTTAAAAGAAAAAGACATAATAATGGTGCCGGATCCGTGCTACGCCTCATACCTGCAATTTATACAATGCTCCGGCGGCTATGCATTTCCTGTACCTTTAACAGAAGAAAACCACTATATGCCTGATATGGAGCAAGTATGGCAAAATCTGCTTAACCAAGGGTTTAATCCTGATAAAGTTAAGGCACTTATGATTAATTATCCGAATAACCCGCTGGGTGCAAGTGCAACCAGAGAATACGTCCAAAAAGTAATCGATTTCTGTAAAAAACACGAAATTCTCCTTATTTCAGATGCGGCATACTGCGATTTGTACTTTGCAGATGATGAAAAGCCTTTCAGCATCTTTGAATTAGAAGGAGCAAAAGATATAGGAATAGAATTTTACAGTCTTTCTAAACCATACGCAATCACTGGCTGGAGGCTGGGCTGGGTCTGCGGAAACAGCGATGTAATTCAAAGATTCGGAAAAGGTAAATCAACAATAGATAACGGTATTTTTAAAGCTTTACAAAAAGCCTGTGCCGAATATATTAATACGGAAGATGCTGAAAAATATATTGAAAAAGGTAATCTGGACTATAAACGCAAACAAGCCATTATGGTCAAAGGATTCAAGGAACTTGGCTGGCCTATTGATGAAAAAACAGTTCCTCATACAACATTCTATCTCTGGCTTCCTATACCGAAAAGATACTCATCTGCCTTTGATTTTTGTGCTGATGTACTGGAAAAATCAGGAGTTGTACTGGTTCCGGGCAACGCTTTCGGAAATCACGGAGAAGGATACTTCAGACTGTCGTATGTTGCAAGTGATGAACAGCTTCAGGAAGTTATTGACAGATTTAAAGCCGACGGGTTTTATTTCAATAAATAAACAAAAATTCTATAAATACGAAGACTCCCGTTTATATAACTAACGGGAGCTTTTTTATATTAAATAAATTACGAAAAATTAAACTAATTAACTAACAGCTTAAAGCCATTAAAGCTTTAACAGAACGTGCATTATCTCTGACTTCTTCTTCAGTGTGATTTTCAACGGTATCTTCAAGAATTTTAATAGCTTCAGACTTGTCTTCAAGAGCAAGGAGTTCATTAATCGTACTCATGGCAACAAGCGTACTCAAATCGTTGATACCTTTACCTTTATTAGAAATAACAACTTCCAGAGCATCGTGAACATTTTTCTTAACCAGAGCACGGGAAGTCATTTCTCTGACTTCATCTATTGCAGAGTTGGTGCCTACTTCATTAAGAACTCTGATAGAATCAGGGTCTTGATGACGTGATAAAGCTTCAATAATATTTTTTACATTTCTTCTGTCTTTCATTCTTTATTCCTCCTACGCTGCAATATTCAAGCCTAACTCAGAGATAAGCATTGATTCCAAACTATCTTTGCCTTCAGTTTTACCGACCGGCATAGTTAAATATTTTTGAACGGTATGTTCATCCTGCATAGCATCCCATCTTGATTTGATAGACTTGCCGGCATTTGCAAAATCAAGAGAAATTTCGATGTCGTTCATTTTATTCCAGAACCCTACGACACCGTCTTTCATTCTGCCACAGAAAGACACAATAGATTCAACACCATGGTTGATTTTTTCACCGATACCTGAAATAGAACCGACTAAAGCACTGTACATAAGTTTGCTTTTAGAAGAAACTTTTTCTGCCATAGAAGGTTTAACTGTTTCAAAAATGTCTGCTGTCAAAACATTACCTTTAAAACTAGTAGCTTTAAAAGGATTAGTATTTGAACCGGCTCTTTGAACATTTTGTTCATGCTTTGTCGCATTAAATATGCGATTTTTAAAGTTTTCGATTGCTGAAATTGCCATTATATAATCCTCTCTTCTATAAAATATTCACATATATAGGATATCATATACCGCAAATTATCAATCAACCTTTTGATGTATTGTTTATAAAAAAACTTATACTTTAGTTGCAGATTATAAATCATATTTATGATAAAATAAAAAATATGGGATATGTAGAAGAATTAAAAGAACTGGTTGAGGTTATAGCAAAATTGCGAGCACCTGACGGCTGTCAGTGGGACAGAGAACAAACTCATGCAACGTTAAGACCCAATATGCTTGAAGAAGCGTATGAAGCAGTTGACGCAATCGATGACAATGATATGACACATTTAAAAGAAGAACTCGGAGATGTTCTTTTGCAGGTTGTACTGCATGCACAGATAGCCTCGGAAGAAGGAGCTTTTTCGATTGAAGATGTTGCAAGAGGCATTAAAGAAAAACTTATTCACCGTCACCCCCACGTTTTTGGAGATACAAAAGTTAATTCGACAAAAGACATTCTCGATAACTGGGAAAAACTCAAGGCAGAAGAGAAAAAGCACAGAAAATCCGCTATGGACGGAATTTCTAAAGCACAATCCGCATTAATGACCGCTCAAAAGATTAGTAAAAAAGCCGTTAAAAAAGGATTTGAATGGCCTGATGAAAAATCTCTCTACGATTGCATATATTCAGAATTTGATGAATTTAAAGAAGCGGAAAAAGAAGGAAACAAAGCCCATCAGGAGGAAGAACTCGGCGATATTCTTTTTGCAACCGTTAATTTAGCCCGCTGGAACAAAATTGATGCTGAACAGGCTCTACTCAAGGCGAATAAAAAATTTGAAAAAAGATTTCGTAAAATGGAAGAATTAGCCGAAAAACCGCTTGAAGAATACTCTTTTGAAGAATTTGATAATTTGTGGAAAAAGGCTAAAAGCCGGATTATTTAAGTATTTTAAGGTTTTGTTACAAAATATTACACAAAATTCCTCAAAAAAAGCAATTTTTGAGAAAAAAAATCCTTTATTAAAGTATAAAAGAATTGAGGATGGAAATGAAAGAACAAGAATTAAATACTCTAATGTCTGTAGTGTCAGATCCAATTAATAACGTATACAAAATCAACTCAAGAAAAGATCTGGAAGAAATACAAAGAATTATTCGTATATTCAATATCTCTGAAGAACAGCACAACAAGCACACTATGCTGTCAATCAAAAACCTTGCAACATTCAGACTGGTATTGAGTAATAACTAAATTGTCGTTGGAAATAATAAGGAAAATAGGAATAAAGAATTTTGTTAAGCCTTGCAGTTGTGCAAGGCTTTTTGATTTACCACGGGTAATTGTCTTTTATCTGCCAGCCATCCTGCATAAGTTTTGCCGCACACATAAAACCTGACCCGTCTTTTGAACAATTTTCGTTTATAGTATTTTTATCCTCCTGATAACCGTAAGCCATGATCCCCTTACCGGGCACACGTTCAAATAAGAAAACATCCTTGCCGAATTGATTCGGATTACCTGAAGCATTTAAATCTATAAGAATTCTTCTGTCAGCACCGCCGGTATTCCCATTAACAACCCCGTCCGTAACACTGCCTTCTGCAGAACCATATCCTGAGTGGGTAAGAATACTCACGAATGTGCCGTCAGATAATATAAAAGGAACACGCTGGGCATCATAGACAACAAGTAATGCATCTTGCAATCCGTTTGCCCTTTTCCATGGAGTTGAGGACTTATAGTTGCAATCTTTTTCGCCCATACCGCCGGAACAATAACGCAAAACGTTTAAATAAGGTTTCCAGTAAGTATTAAAATACTCTTGAGGTGTCCCTCCCGTTTTCCAATACACTGAGGACTCATTATCAGCCTCTGAACGTTTAAATGCCTGGTTTAAGGTAGTATAAACTTTTTTAAGCTGCGATACCGTTTGCACTTTCTGGTAATTTCCTATTACAGACGGTAATGTCATTGCCGCAACGACGCCAATTATACCTAAAGTTATTAAAACTTCTGCAAGAGTAAAGCCTTTTCTTTGAAATTTATTCTCATGGGTTAAAGATTTTTTTAATTGTAAAAAAACTGTATTCATAATAATTTCCTCCTATTTTTGCTAGTGTCACTAGTTGTATTAATTGCTAGTAAGCTAACAATTTAGAAATGGACAAGGGATATTTACAAAAATTTGCAAAAAATTTAAAAAAAATTACGCAAAGAAAAAGGTCTGACACAGGATGACCTTGCGTCAGACAAAATATCACGTTCAATGATAAGCCTTATTGAGATTGCAAAAACAGACCTTACAGTTTCAAAGGTTAAAATTATAGCAGATACACTTCATGTACATCCGAGAGATTTATTTGATTTTGACTAATTTGCAAGCTGCAATGCTTTTAATGCCATTTTTATCACTTCATTTCTGCTCAAATTTTCAAACTTTTCCTTTGCTTCCAGAACGAGCGGCGGCATTGGAGAATTATTCCAGCCTTTTCTGTGATTGTTATTATGTCCGTCAAAAAGATCCCGTGTATTTTTAAATGTACTGACTTTTACACCGAGTGTTTTTGCGGCAGTTTCAAGTGCATTTTTCTGCGATAATTTCGGATACAGCGATGTATGCTCATAATAACTGAAACAAAATGCTACAAGATACATTTTGTCGCGTGTTATATCTTCTATTTTATCATAACTGCGTTTATTTTTAGATTTTGCATCTGATTGAAGTTCTTCTGTTTTTTTGGCTAATTCAAATTCAATCTTAATAAGCATGTCTAAAAAGCGTTGCTTACTATGCTGTTCTGAATATAAAACGGCATCTTCATATCCTTTAATAATACTTTCTTTCAAATTTAGCAAAAATTCATTCATATCATTATACCTTTCTTTTTTAAAAGCATAAATCATTTTAAGACAAAATTCAAGCATTATGTAAAAATTTATTTACAAAACAAACAAAATGCAAATACATTTATTTAAA